>NZ_BAAHWV010000010.1:0-114955 GCF_054601255.1 Viscerimonas tarda
GAAAATTTCAGACGCTTGGCTAAAGACTATGAATATACAATAAGCTCAAGTGAGGCTATGATTCATCTTGCTTTTATTATGATTATGCTCAATAAAATAAATCTCAAATAAAATTTAAACAGTTTCTTAATACTTTCCATATTCGAGAGTACGACCAATTGCTCCAATGTGGCAAGGTCGCGGATATTTCCTTTGCTGTCGGGATTCTCGCTGCGCCATTGTGCGGCTGTTTTGCCAAACAGAGCCACGTTCAACAAATCGGCTTCGTTGGCGTAAATGTATGAGGCTTGTTCTTTGGTAACAACGGCGGGAATAATCTGTTCCTTAATGGCATCGGTGTGAATGCGGTAATTGATTTTCGACAGGGTACGTTGCAAATTCCATTCCAAGGATTTTTGCTGTTGTTCGTCTTGTTTGAGGCGGTCAAACTCGCTTATAAGGTAGTATTTGAACTCCGGACTAAGCCAGGAGGCAAATTCAAAAGCAATATTGCGGTGTGCAAATGTACCACCGCCATAACGTCCTGATTTTGAGATAATACCTATTGCATTTGTCCTTTCAATCCATTGTTTGGGCGAAATGGAAAAAGCTGTTTCTGTCATCAGCATTTTAACCTCACGGAATCCCGTTAGGTTAAAATTGGGATTATTCATTTTCTCCCATATAATTAACCGAGAAAACGGTACTCATCCAATGCGAAATTACAACGGCAGGGATTTCGCTGTTTTTGAATTTCGCCATATCAGTCAGCGAAATATATTGGTCTTCGCGCTGCGAAAAGAGCGTTACTGCCGTTCCTTGTACAATTATTGTGTCTTTTTTGTTCATGGGCTTTTATATTAAAACTTTTTCTGCAAAGTTAATGTTTTTAGAATCGGTTTAAATGAAGGAATATTGATTTTCGGATTATTTATCACAACAATAATCCTATCTTTGTGTTATAAAAACATAGATAAAGAAAATAATGATTATTAAAGACGCCCAATTTGTTATTAGCAACACCGATTACAGCAAGTGCCCGCAGGATGGCAAACCCGAATATGCCTTTATCGGCAGGTCGAATGTCGGGAAATCGTCTTTGATTAATATGCTGACGAACAAGAAAGGCTTGGCAATGACCTCCTCGAAACCGGGGAAAACCCAGTTGATAAACCACTTCGTTATCAACGACCATTGGTATCTGGTCGATTTGCCGGGTTATGGATACGCCCAGCGGGGGAAAGAAGGAAGGGAAATGATTCGTCAAATTATCGACAATTATATCCTGAACCGGAAAGAACTGACCAGCCTGTTTCTGCTATTGGATTGCCGGCACGAACCACAGGCCATAGACCTCGAATTTATCAACTGGCTGGGAGAAAATGCGATTCCCTTTTCCATCGTTTTCACGAAGATTGACAAGTTAAGCAAATCCCGCTTAAACGCTAATATACAACTGTATATCGGCAAGCTGAAAGAGACATGGGAAGACCTTCCTCCCGTTTTCACCACCTCGTCCGAACACAAAACAGGGAGAGATGGGATACTGGATTACATTGATAACATTAATACCGAAATAAAATCAAAATAATATGACCAACAAAGTCGATTCCAAATTTATGTTGAGGGCCATTGAACTGGCCGAAGAGAGTGTGAAAAAAGGCGGAGGCCCTTTCGGCGCCGTCATAGTTAAAGACGGAGAAGTGGTGGCGGAAGGCAGCAATGCAGTTACACTAACCAACGACCCGACGGCTCATGCCGAGGTATCGACCATCCGAAAAGCCTGCACAACACTGAACACATTCGACCTCAGCGGCTGTGTTATCTATTCGTCCTGCGAACCCTGCCCGATGTGCCTGTCGGCCATATACTGGGCGCATATCGACCGGATATATTACGGCTGCAACAAAACCGATGCAAAAAACATCGGCTTCGACGATTCGTTCATCTACGACGAAATAAACCTTAAGCCCGAAAAACGGAGCGTCCCTGCCAAAGAAATGCTGAGAGAAGACGCTTTGTCGGCGTTCAGGTTGTGGGAAGAAAAAGAAGACAAAACCGAATACTGAGAAACTGAAGTCTCCAAATAACTGGTATGAAGTCAAGAATGGCCGCCTTTATAAAAGCATATAAATACTCGCTTGGCATTTTTGTCCTGCTGTTTATTCTCTCTTTTATATTCAGGATTACGGCTACAAATGGGCATGTAATTAAGGATGTAATCTTTGCTATTCTCAATTCGCTGCTGTTATTCGCCATTATTCCGGTTTTTGCGAGAACTCCCTTACGCATACCCGCAGCCATCCTTCTATCGTTTCTGATGGCTGCCGATATGGGCTTGCTCTACCTGTATAAAGGGGTGATGAACCACAGTGTAGCGGCATCAATCGCCGAAACAAACCTGTCGGAAATATACAACGTTGTGCTTATTGTTCTTCCTTTTTGGTTGCCTGCGTTCGCTCTTTTCTGCTTTTTATGGCTGAAATCATCGCTCGAAATAAAGAGAGGAATTAAGCGGTATATACTGACTCCTTTGTCAGCCGTTCTTTTTATTCTATTGGGTGTTTTCGTTTTACCTGCCATTCTGTATGTGCATGAAGACGAAGAACCCCTGGCTTTGATGATTGAAGGGGCCAAAGCTTCTTCTGTAATTTTGTCTTTAAACGATGTATTATTCAATAAATATCCGTTTGTGATAAACGATTTTTTTATCATGGGAGCCTATTTTGAAGAAATGAACGGCATAAACAGCGAGATAAACAGAATAAAAACACTACCGCAAGGTATCTCCCTGGAGGGTGATTCGGTAAATACGTCCAAAATTTTTCTTGTTATTGGCGAAAGCGCGAATTGCGAAAATCATTCGTTGTATGGCTACCCCATAAAAACCACGCCATTCTTAGACAGTTTGGCCGCCAATAAGGATTTACTTTCATTTTACAGGCATGTTATCTCTCCGGCGCCTTTCACGCGGGAAGCTCTCCGGCTGACCTTTTCCTACGCCAGCCCCTTGGATATTGAGCCTTTTATAAACAATAAAAACCTGCTGAACCTGGCAAAAGATGCCGGTTATAACACCTACTGGATCTCCAATCAAACCAAAATCGGCAGTTATAATTCCATCATGAATCTGATTTCAAACAATTCGGATTCGCTTTTCTTTCTGACGGGCATTAATTCAGATGATTTGGATTTAATTCCAGCTATAAAATCAATCATCAAGCCCAACAAAAAACAATTCATCGTTGTTCATCTGCGAGGAAGCCATTGGACTTATTCGGACAGGTGTGATACGAAAGATACCGAAGCATTAGGAAGCAGCGGTGAAACTATCGAATACGACAAATCGATCCACCACACCGACAGGGTATTGAAAGAGATATACAATGTAACAAAATCGCTCGACGAAAATGCGCTCGTTTATTACTATTCCGACCACGGAGAAGTGATAAATGTGGGGCACGGAATATTAAACAAGTACAAGATACAATACCGCATTCCCTTGGTTGTGATGCAAAACAAGCCGTTTATAAATACCGACAGCATCGTCGGCAAATATTACGACAAGCAAACAGGCCGGTTAAACACATCCGGCAATATCTTCATACTGGGCGAATTAATGGGCTACCGTGTTGCTGATAGCCTGGTCGAAAAATCGAAAATCGAAGGAAGATATACCCGCCAGGCAGATGGTAGTTATTGTTTGTATGATGAGATAAAAGAAGCCCCCTGAATCCCCCGTAGGGGGGACCTCTGAACCAGAGGTGATCGGATGATTGTAAATTTCTATGATATAATTGTTTAAGATGCTGCAATCCCTTAGGATTGCATCGCTCGGTAGCATAGAAGTAACCTGACGGGGACGCATTCCATTCGGAATGCGACCCCTGTTAAGCCTGATTTTTCTACCGGGCGAATCATTCCTGCGGAATGATGCTAATAACACGCAGCTTTACGGTACATAACATATAATTACAAGCTTCCGAACACGACTGGGCGTTACCCTTTGTCCTTTTTATTATAACCTCATTTTCACCTAATCTCAATTACAAAACAACCTCAGTAGCAATGTATTATATTGCTACTTGCTACTTAACCAGCGCCTTGCTGTTTATAACGCTGCCGTCATCATAAACCGTGCGCCTGATGACAAAGCCTTTTGCCGTTGCCGAAGCCGGTTTTCCGGTCAGGTCGTAATAGCTTTCGGAAACGATGGCTTTGGCGCCGGCAATGTTGCCTATACCGGTGCTTGTCCGGGTTACCGTTACCGTCGTTGCTTTCACTGTTGCCCAATTCGCAGGATTTGCCGTCGAGCCGTCCGCCATAACGATTTCCCCGTCGCTGTCTGTAACCAGACAGCCGTCGCCGGATACATCATTGGTGCAGGAGAACTCGCCGACGATAATCGTTACCTTGCCGCCGCTCGAAGACGTTATTGCGTTGTCTTGGCCGGTGTAGGAGCCGCTTTCGACGATTAGCTCGCTGAAATACACGTTAATGTTGACACCAGTGGTGGCGCCGTTTTTAAACGTAACCTTTCCGGCGTATATTGTAATTTCGCCATTGTCGAGGGTCTTACCGCCGAAATCTATCGTATAGGTTTTACTATAGAGTAGGGAAGCGCTTTGTCCTAGTAGGTTTACGTCCTGCAGCATCGTTATTGTGCCGCCGGTGTCTTCCAGGTTTTCAACTGCTTCTTCCAGCGTTGCGTATATAGTCGGGCTGTTGCTGATGGAGAAGTTGTTGTTAGGGCCAAGACCGCCTTGCGCGTGCGCCGTTGCAGGCAGAAAGAGAAAGAAGAGAAAGGCGAAGACAGTAACCGCCCGCTGTACCGCCACGCAATTTGCGCATCTGTACGACAATTTGTACGGATTATAACCGCTCTGTAGCCGTGTCGTTGATTTTTTGTTAATCCAATTCATGTTTACATTATTTAAATTTAGAAACTGTTTAAAATTTATTCGTCAAATTTTACAGGAAGATGAAATAAAATGTTCGTTTAATTTTATTGCTATGAAACAAGAAATTTAAACATTGAGTTTTTGTGTTTCTTCGGCGTATAACAACACGAAAGCCGTGCCGGAACGAATCCGGCACGGCTTGTGCATATAAGTTTTACCACCCTCTAACTCATTGAAATATAGGCGTTTACCCCCCCCGCAAGGATTATAACACTCTGAACCAGAGCATTATAAGAGTGCATAACAGCGGATATATTTTCAGGATAAACTGCCATATTACTAATTGTTAACCTATGCCGCAAAGGTAAGAAATGTTTGGAAAACAGCCAAATAAATTTACAAAATTGCAGGTGGCAAACCTGAAAAAATTTAGAGCCTGCTTGTAGGGCATAGCCGCAAGGGATATGTTATCCCTTGCTATCGATTCTCAACTCCGTGGTAATTTAGTCTCTTGTGGATTATCGGCGCCAAAAAGCAGGCATAAACAACGACAAAACCGTAAAGAGTTCCAATCGTCCGGTCAGCATAAGGAAAGAGAGGTACCATTTCGAAAATACCGGAATATCGGCAAAATGTCCGCTAGGGCCAATGCTACCCAAGCCGGGCCCCACATTGCCCATACACGAAACCGCCGAACTCACCGATTCCTCAAAACCCATCCCTGTGAACGAAAGGATAAGGAAACTAATAACCAGAATGGCCAGATACAGAAACATAAAGGCCAGTATTTTCGTAACAACCTCAATAGGAATAACCCGGTCGTTCAACCGGACAGGCAATATGGCATTGGGGTGTACCTGAAGCTTAAACTCGTTTAATGCATTCTTCGACAGGATAATAAACCGCACAATTTTTATTCCTCCCGATGTCGATCCGGCACAGGCGCAAAACAACATCAAAAAGCAAATCACCAGCGAATAAAAGGCTCCCCAATTCACATAATCAACGGTAGTGAAGCCGGTGGTGGTCATTACCGATATAATCTGAAACAAGGAGGTGCGAAATGCCTGTTCTACACCCTCTATCTTCTGAGAGCCAAACAAACAAACGGCAATAAGAAGCACAAACGACAGGCAAATAACAGCATACCACCTGAATTCTTCATCCCTGAATAATTTCTTCGGATCGCCCTGAAACACAAAATATATCAGCGAAAAGTTTACGCCCCCGATAAACATAAACAGGCTTATAACATATTCTACATAAGGAGAATGCCAATAAGCAATACTAGCCTGTCTGGTAGAATAACCTCCCGTGGACATCGTGGCCATGGCATGACATATAGAGTCGAAAGCGCCCATTGGCCCAATGTAAAGCAATACAATTAATATGCCGGTAACAGACAGATAGATACCCCACAAACGTTTGGCTACTTGGGTTACGCGGGGGCGAATCCGGTCGTGGGTGATACCCGTTGTTTCGGCATCGAAAAGGAAAGAAGCATTGCCGCCAAGTATCGGCAACAAGGCCAGCGCAAACACAATGATACCGATTCCGCCTATCCATTGGGTGAGGCTCCGCCAGAACAGCAGTCCATGCGGCGCCGTATCTATATTCCGGATGATGGTTGAGCCGGTTGTAGTGAAGCCCGACATAGTCTCAAAAAACGCATTGCTTATATCGGGAACAACGCCGCTCAGATAATAGGGCAACATGCCAAATGCCGAAAGAGTAACCCAGGTTAATGCTACCAGCGAAAAACTCTCCCGTTTACCTATCGGTTTTTCATATTCCTGAAAGCCCAACAACCTGAGAAGCATTCCGCTGACAAGCGCTATCGTGCTACTGACAAGCATTGCATCGCCACACGATTCGTGATAATAAAAGGCAACGATTGTTGCTATCATCATGAATTGCGATTCGATAAGGATCAGGAAACCTACTGTTTTCAGAACAAACCTGAAATTAAAATTATGCATGTTTTTAGTTTGAGCCTCCTCCAACCTCCCCCGAAGGAAGAGGCTATTGAAGCCCCCTCAGCAGGAGGGGGTTGGGGGAGGTGTTTTATTCAAAAATACTTCTCTATATCGCGTATAGCATCATTCAGACAAAAAACCACGACATGGTCGTACGGCTCTATCTGCGTCTCTCCGTCAATGAGCATCGGTTCGCCGTTTCGTATCAATCCGCCCAATGTAACATTCTTGGGTAAGACCAATCGTTTTATTTCCTTTTTGGTAATGGCCGAATTGGGACGGGCGACAATTTCGGCCACATCGGCATTGGCAAAGGTAAGAGACTTCACATTCGACACATCGGCGCTAAGCAGGAAGCGGTAGATGTTGCTTACCGTTATCAGCTTTTTGTTGATGATTGTCCCGATACCCAGATTTTCGGCCATCGAAATATAGTCCATATTCTCTACCTCGGCCACAGTTTTCCGCACACCATATTGCTTAGCCGCCAAACAAGCCAGTATGTTGGCTTCCGAGTTGCCGGTAACAGCAATAAACGCATCCATATCTCTGATTCCTTCATCTATCAGGAAATCGGTATTTCGTCCGTCGTCATTAAATACGGTAACATTCTTTGGCAAAACTTCCAGCAACTTCTGGCACTTTTCCTTGTCGGATTCCAGCAATTTGATTTTCATACCGTCCGGCAGATATTGCGATGTGCGGATAGCGATGCGGCTACCCCCCATAATCATCACATTATCAACATGAAAACTCTCTTTGCTCGTTATTTTGGGTATCTCGTCGATAAATTCATTGGTGGTGGAAAAAAACAGGATGTCCTCCGACTGAATCTGGTCGTTCCCCTTGGGTATGATGGTGATGTTGTTTCGTTTTATGGCGACAATGTGGTATTTCTTTTCCTTCGCGCCTAAATCGTACAGGTATTTATTAATCAGCTCGGAGTTGGCGCGCACTTTAACGCCCACAAGAATAATGGCGCCACCGCAAAGTTCCACCCAGAGCCTGGCCCAGGGCCTTTTAATCGCCGACACAATTTCCTTTGCCGCCAGCATTTCGGGATAAACCATGGCGTTGATGCCCAGTTTTCCGAAAAAATCCTTGTTTTTAGGCAACAGATATTCGTAATTATCAATACGGGCAAAGGTTTTCTTCGCCCCCAGATTCGCCGCCAGCATACAGGCCGTGATATTTACCGATTCGTCGGGAGTAACGCCGATAAAGAAATCCGAATCCTTTATATCCACCTCATTGAGGTCTTTTAGCGAAGTCGGCGAACCAATCATGGTCATCATTTCAAAGTTATTCTTCGAAAAGTTCAATTTCTCCTTATCGGGATCCATCAAAATGACATCCTGATTTTCGGCCGAAAGCAATTTTGCTAAATGAGTTCCAACCGCTCCTGCTCCTGCAATGACAATTCTCATGTTATTTTAGCGCTACTTTTTACTTGTACGTTCGTAAAACAAAATACAAATATACTACTTTATGAGGTGATTTGTGTTTTTGAGGGGGAATTTATGGCTTGGGGATTATTTCATCTTAAAATAATCGGTTTTCAGCCATATTTTGAATATCGGGTCTTGAATTTCAATGCATTGTGCATTTACATCAATAATTTCTTTTGACAATAACGCTTCTCTTATTTTGATGACATTGGCGGATGTACCCAATTTGTACTTTTCCAAAACGTCCTTTGAACTCAAATTCGTTTCGCCGGATACTATCGCCTTTAGAAAGTCGATTTGCTTGTTGGTAAGCGATTCTATCAATCCGACAAAAAGCAGGCTCAGCTGATTCTTAACGCCATCATAAGCTTCCATGATGATGCTTTCATCACATTTTTTGTCTGTCCTCAACCACGATTGCTGGGCTAATTGCTGTACATAATACGAATGATTTTCGACTAATCCGGCTAACATCTTAGCCGCTTCTTGCGCAATTTCTTTTCCTGTATCACGAAAGCGTTTCTGGATGAATTTTCCCCAAATAGCATTGTCTATTTTCTCCAAAAACAGGATGTCGCCAAATTTGTAAAATGGCATGGATATATTCGAGAAGATATCCAGCAACATGTGTCGTTTACTACCATAAAGACAATAGCTAACATGTTGATGTTGTTGCCAGTGCGAACGCAATTTGCGCTGAAAAGCCAGCGGATTTTCAAAATCGTTAATACTTTGAAATTCGTCAATGCAGACAACTATCGTTATGTTTTTTGCTTTGGCAATGGATTCTGCCAAGTCTAAAATTTCATCGACATTTTTAGCCATTTCCTCCCAACTAATACCAAAAGAGATTTCCGACACAGAATCGGGAGAAAACGATATTTTAGGCAGTAGATGAGAAAGGAATTTCCTTGCATTTTCGGCCAGTTCTTCCCATTTGTTCGATGTGGATTGCAGAACGGCCTGTGCTAAAGCCACATAAAATTCCATCTCGGTTTTCACATTGAAAATATCCAACATGCAGACTTTTATATCTTTGTTTTCTGCTGCTATTTTTCGTGCCACATTTTTCACCAAGGATGTTTTCCCCCACCTTCTGGGCGATATAATAATTGTATTGACAAGCGATGTAAAATTCTGATGCAAGCGTTTGCGTTCTACATCCCTGTCGGTAAAGTTTTTTGTATCAGCTATCCGGCCAAAAACAAAAGGCGTTTTATCTTTCATGCAACTATGTTTTCTGCAAAGATAAACACTTTTATCAACTTACCAAAAGGTAAGCTAAAAAAGTTACTAAAAGGTAAGTTACTATTTGGTAAGTTACTAAAAGGTAAGTTTTACTGAGGGGGGGGGGATGTTGGTTCAATTAATCTCTCAATTTACCCATCCGTCCATTTATCAACTCAATATATTGCTCTTTCATCACATCATTCAAAAAACAATTTTGAATGCAATCTTTCCATAGCGGAACAGCCTTCTCAAATTTTCCAAAGATATTTTCAATAATTTTATCTTCCAGATTAGAGGATTGGAAGGCTTTGACAAAGTCCTCCTTCGTAATTTTCCGCTTCTTGCCATTGAGCGTTAGGGCCAGTTCTTCTTTGTCCGCGGGCATCACCAGAGCTGTTGAGAGCATATCATAAGCCGGAGTCAGGTGGTAAGTTCCTTTGCGGAAGCTGTATAAAGAAAAGTTTTTGAGATGCATATCCGCATTGCCGGTTATCCAACAAAACAGCGCCTGCTCCCAGAAGTTAATTGCATCCAGTTTAGGCGTATAAGCGTATTTCAGAATCAACTTTGCAATCTGCTCATACGAGCCTTTATACTTATATTCGGTGAGCCGTTCCGACAGTTGACACATATCTTCCATGGGGAACTTCTCCCCCTTGTTGCCTCGGTCAATTCTTTTCGTAATATAACAAAGCTCTCCATCCCCGAAGCGGATAAGGGTATGAGGAACCGTTTGTATCTTCGCTATTGCAGCAAGGTGCATGGTTACATCTTCCAACTCGGGAAGACTTGAATAAATTTCCGTTTGAGGTTTCAGGATATACCTGCCCCACAATCCAACAATCGTAAATCGCTTGGGGACTTCTTTCTCCGCAAAATCCAGAGACAATTTAGGTTGAACACCGGTAATAGTTGTTTGAGCGCTTATAAGCTGCTCTGCTAACTCCTTCAGATTGTTGCGCGTGTAAGGAAGGATGGGAGGCGTTATTGTCCCAAAAATTGCTTTAGAACAGGAAGGATGAAAATCCACTTGCCCTTCTTCCAATCCTTTGTAGCAGTACAAACATCTTTCCATACCTACTATTCCTCTATATCATTGGGTGTTATGCTAACTGCACCGATACAATCTTTACAACAAGCCAAAAGCAAGGACATCCGGTCGCGACCATTGATTTTCCAACTGCTTTCGGCAATATTCAACAACCAGCCTTCCGGAATAAGACCGTCAAAAAAAGGAAATAAGACATTGCTTTGATAGGGTTTCTCCGTTAATGGCAAGGTCAAACTAATGGCTTGTGCATTGCCCGACCGTAAAAATGCACGATCGTAGCTAAAGGTAAATCCATTTTCATCTTCGGTAACGATGCCCGCTAATATATTGGAAAGATAGACAAATCCTTGTTTCATAAGTCATTTCTATTCATTGGTACGGCGCCTGCTTCTGCGCCAAAAAGGCTCAGAACCTGATTCACTTTATCCAGACGCAAGCTTTGTTTGCCGCGTTCTAATTCACGCACAAAACGAAGTCCTACACCCGACTTTTCCGAGAGATCTACTTGCGTTAACTTGTATTGTTTACGCATATCCTTTACATAATCCGATAGAGACAGCTGTTGCATATTGTACCTGTTTGGGTACAAAGATAGCAAATTAATCTGATATTATACCCTATAAGGTACAAAATAACCCATATCCACACAAACAATACCCGATAGGGTACAAATCCATCACTTTTTCAGCGCTTCCCCCAACTTCTTCTCAATACCTTCAACATCCAATCCGCACAGGTGATTCAGGTCTTTGATTGACCCGTGCGTAACAAATTCGTTGGGAAGTCCTACGCGTATAACATCGGTGTTGTGGTATGCTTTGTCGGAAAAATACTCTGCTACAGCTGTGCCCAGGCCTCCGGTGATGACGCCGTTTTCGATGGTTACCACTTTGGTAAACTTACCGGCTACTTCGTCGAGCAGGGCAGTGTCGATCGGTTTTAAGAATATCACATCGTAGTGGGCGATGCTGTGCCCTTCTTTTTCGAGGTTTTTTATGGCGGCGGATACCGTGTTTCCTATTGGCCCAATGGACAATACGGCCAAGTCGTTCCCATCCTGAAGCCTGCGTCCTTTCCCTATTTCCAATATTTCCATCGGGTTTTGCCAGTCCTTCAACTCGCCCTGCCCTCTCGGGTAGCGGATAACGAAAGGCCCGTCGTTGCCGTAGGTAGCGGTGTACATCAGGTTTCGCAAATAATGTTCGTTGTAGGGCGACGAAATAATCAGGTTCGGCACACACCGCATATAGGCCAGGTCGAATGCGCCGTGGTGTGTTGGCCCGTCTTCGCCCACCAATCCGGCTCTGTCGAGGCACATAACCAGGTGCAGTTTTTGTATCGCCACATCGTGTATTACTTGGTCGTAGGCGCGTTGCATAAACGACGAATAGACGTTGCAGAATGGTATCAGTCCCTCTTTGGCAAGCCCGGCGGAGAATGTAACCGAATGAGCTTCGGCTATTCCCACATCAAAGGCCCTGTCGGGAAATTCCTTCATCATGTACGACATCGAACAGCCTGAGGGCATGGCCGGCGTGATGCCAACTATCCGCACATCTTTTTCGGCCAGTTCCACCAACGTATGCCCGAAAACGTCCTGATACAGTTGTGGTTGGTCTTTTGAGCGGGCAATGATGCGTTCTCCGGTTTCTTTGTTGAATTTTCCGGGGGCGTGCCATTCGGCCATCGACAATTCGGCGGGTTTATATCCTTTTCCCTTTACTGTTTTTATGTGCAACAGCTTGGGGCCTCTCAGGTCTTTGATGTTTTCGAGCACCCTTATCAGGCTCTTCAAATCGTGGCCGTCAACCGGCCCGAAATAGCGGATATTGAATCCCTCGAAAATGTTGTGCTGCTTTGCCAGCAACGATTTGAGGCTGTTATTAAACCGCAGGATAAGGTTCTTTCCCTTCTCGGATATAAGATCTCTCCGCTTGAATTTCTGATAAACATCGTTCCTCAGCTTGTTGTATGCCCGCGAAGTGGTTAGTTTTACCAAATAATCGTGCAAGCCGCCGACATTGTTGTCGATGGCCATCTCGTTATCGTTGAGGATAATCAGGAGGTCGTTGGGCTGCGAACTGGCGTTATTGAGGCCTTCAAAAGCCAATCCTCCGGTCATCGAACCATCGCCGATGACGGCTATCACATGCCTGTTTTCGTTTTTAAGCCGCGAAGCCACAGCCATACCCAGCGCCGCCGAGATGGAATTGGAGGCATGACCGGCAATAAAAGAATCGTACTCGCTTTCTTCGGGATTAGGGAAACCGGCCAGCCCTCCAAACTTGCGGTTAGTAGAAAAGCGTTCCCGCCTGCCTGTCAGCACTTTATGGCTATAAGCCTGATGACCCACATCCCACACAATACGGTCGTAAGGCGTATTGTAGATAGAGTGGAGGGCAACGGTCAGCTCCACCGTCCCAAGGCTGGAAGCAAAATGACCGGGGTTACAGCTTAACTGGTCTATGATGAAGCGCCGAAGATCGGAACAAACCGTTTCCAGTTGCTCAATGTTCAGGTTTTTTAAGTCGGAAGGATAATTAATATTCTGTAATATAGATATATCGCCGTTATCCATTATGTTTATTCTATTGTTCAATTTTGTCATGTTTGCTACGAAAGAACAAATTTATAAAACAAAAGCTATTAATCCTATGAATCGGGGTGAAAATCGGGGCAAACGCATGAAAAAAAGTCCGAATAGGCTAAGGTTGAAAGCCTTTAATACCCCGTATTTAGTCCCGCATGGGACGGCGCTTTATTAACCGTAAGCTAAAGCACAATGTCATTAAGTTAAGAAAATGAGGTAAGAATCTGTATATTTAATGATTCTAATCATACAAAAATCAACGGTTCGGACAATAGCAAAAAAATAAAGGGCAACCAACGGCTGCCCTCTATTGTATGAATATAATAGGATTGTTTATTTGATAATAACTTTAGCAGAATAAGCCTGACCTCCTACGGTTACTTTTGCAATATACAAACCTTGTGGCAATACGCCCAATGCATAAGGCAATTCAACTGCTTGCGGAGCATAGCTCTTCACCAATGCGCCCGAGATGCTGAACAAATCGAGTTTTGCCAAGCCTGCTTCAGACGACAACAGATACAAAGATGAACCTTTTTGTACAAGCGACAATTGTGCAGGCGCTTGTTTTGCAACTTCAATACCATCTGCAAGTTTGTCAATTTCTTCATCTATGGCAAAGTAATCGTACTCAAGCGCACCGATAGCGCATTTACCATCAGCAAACAAGCGTGGAAGACCCAGCTGGTCGGTAGTGATGCCCAATTCCTGCAGGTATTCGGCATTACCAAATGTCAAAGCTTCAACATCAGGACTCAATGGGATGGCATTGTAAAGATCTATCATGCTCGCATCAGCTAAGCCTGCTTCAGAAATAATTTCACTTGTGCTATAGAATCCATGATTAGTTTCGGGCAAATTTTCTTGTTTATAGCTATCGGATAATATGGCTCCTATATAAGAATTTTGGATGTTCAAGAAATAACGGTTTACATCGTCAGCGCTTTGAGTAGCAATATCGCCGGTAGTGTTTAACGTATTCGGAGAAACATTATTTTCGATAATAGAGTTGTAAATATTCTTTTTCAGAGTCAGCGTAGTGTTGAAGAAACGTAATCCCGGACCACCACCTGCATTCGAGCTGGCTGCATTGTCGGAAACGGTACAGTTAATCAAATTGAAAGATGATAGAGGAGCTGTTACATTGTCAAACATAAATGCGCCACCTTGCCCGCCTTGTGTGGCAGTTCCGGCCTGATTTCCAAAAATAGTAGAATTTACAACTGTCAGGTTAAGCGATTGGGGAGGCGTACTAGCAGGATTGGAATTGTTTTGTACCCAAAAAGCGCCACCATTGTTGTTGGTTGTTTCGTTATAGGCTATCAAGGTATTTTCAACAGTAATTTCACTAACCTTGTACGCTGCTTCTACGCCGGTGCTACCACCGGTACCGGGTTCGAGACCGGCATCTCCATTGGCGCTAATCCAAATCGCTCCACCGGCTCCGTGCGTTACATTATTCCGTATAATACAATTTTTGATTGTTGCTTTCCTTGCATTTTCCAGATAGATAGCTCCACCGCGACCGTTGGTATAAGGATTCCCACTTAGATCAAGGGCGCCACCATTGTTGCTTTCCATAAGACAATTCTGAATAAGCAAATGCCTGTTGTTCTCGAATTGAGCGCTATTACATAAAATGGCTCCACCTTCTCTTACTTCATTGTCGTGAAACCAGCAATTGATAATGTCGGCATTCGAATTATAAACACGCATAACACCCGAATTGGCTTTGATTCCGGTAAATTCACAATTATCAATGGTAATTTTAGCGTTGTTATTCAATATGTAAAGGGCGCCGCCATCACCTTGTCCCGGTTTTCCCATTTCTGTAAAGATCAAATCCTTGATGGTAACAGGACCCGTTGCAGGCGCACCATACCCGGCAAGTTCGTTAAAAAGACGTCCCTGGTTCTTTGAAGTGAAACCCGATTTACGTTCTGCCAACTCTCTCTTGTCGGTCAGCTCTTCTTCAGCCCTTATCGTCATTCCCCAACCTCTGTTATCGACACGCAATGGAACGCCTTTCAAATCGTTGGCATTACCATCCAGCGTTTTATTGAACATCGGGTCGTCTGAAATGTCAACAATCCCCGAAACAATAATAACCCTGTTGTCGATACCTTCGACAGCATTAAAAGCAAGCAGTTGGGTTGCTCTGAATAACGTAGCAACGCCTTTTTCTTTAGTAGATCCATCGTTAGCATCGTCGCCACCACTGGCCAACAACCACACGTCTGCCGAAGCAGAAGAAACTAACAGCGAAAGAAAAAGAACCGAAAGGGTTCTAAAAAGTGTAATTTTTTTCATAAGAAGTACTGTTTTAAAATTAATAATAAAAATATTTGTTTCAAAGTAACGGGCGTCCGCTTAAATTTTAGCGCGTTTTCGTATTAATTTCTTATTAAAATTCAATTAAAATAAGAATAATGGATATAATGTGCTAATATGCTAATGTGTTGATGTGCCAATGTGCTGATGTGCCAATGGGAATAATGTAGAGACGTGGCGTGCCACGTCTGTATTTGCGCCCCGTGTTATTGTATTATCGTAGGGGCGAAATATTTTTCGCCCGCTGCCGCGAATTGGGCGTTTAAAAACCATTCGTGGCAACGGGCGTATTCGATACGCCCCTACGATAAACAGACGTGGCACGCCACGTCTCTACATTATTCCCATTAGCACATTAGCACATCAGCACATTATTCACATTGGCATATTGAGTTTTTCCCTTTCCCTGTACAATTTATTTTGGCTTTTGCAGTTTATATATTCAAATATAATCCTTAATTTCGTGTTTTTGTACCGAATAGAATATATAGATGAAGTTTAAGCGCTTATTGTCCATACTATTTACAGGTGTGTGTTTCTCTGGGGGAATACATGCGCAGTGGGATGCACAGATAAGCCAGTACTGGCGGGCTAAAACGTATTTCAACCCGTCTTTTGTGGGCGAAACAACCGATATGCAGGCTGTTGTGCTGAGCCGGCAACAATGGGTCGGGATAGACGGCGCGCCCAAAACCTTTATTCTGTCGGCTGATATGCCTGTCAAGTTTTTCGACAGGGTGCACGGCGTGGGGCTGGTGATGATGACCGAGTCGATAGGGCTTTTCAGCAATAAATCCATCGGCGGGCAGTACGCCTATAAAAAACAATGGGGCAAAAACATCCTGAACATTGGCGTTCAGGCGAGTTTAGCCACTATCGGTTTCGATGCCGGCAGAATACACCTGACCGACGACAGCGAGACCGACGAAGCCATGCCTACCGGAAGTAGCGATGGAAAAGCATACGACTTCAATTTCGGCGCCTCCTGGGTTACGCCCGATTATTATGCGGGATTCTCTGTAACACACCTCACCAGCCCCTCCATCGACATTAGCGAGAACGTGTCAACATATATGAGTAGAACATATTATTTGACGGCCGGATACAATATTCGCCTTCGGAATCCGTTGTATGAGTTACAGCCTTCGTTTCTGATAAAATCGGATGCTGTTTTTACGCAGTACGATGTAACGGCGCGGCTTGTTTACAATAAAATGTTCAATATAGGAACATCCTGGAGGAAAGACGATGGCTTTGTATTTTTGCTTGGCTTAAAGTACAAAAGTATAGATGCCGGTTATGCATACGACCTTTCGACCTCCGATATAGCAGTGGCCAGCAGCGGAACCCACGAGATTTTTCTCCGCTTCCTGATGCCGATAAAGTTGCAGAAAGTGGGCAAGAACAGGCAAAAGAGCGTGCGGATAATGTAACAGCCCCACCAACCTCCCCGTAGGGGAGGCTTTGAATTCCCCCTCGGGTGGGGGGGGGGACTTGTAGGGGCAGGGTTTGCCCGCCCAAAAAATAGCTGTCATCCCGTGCTTGACACGGGATCTCCTGACAAAGGCTCAGAATTTGTGCCTTGCGTGGGGGATTGCGGGTCGAAGCCCGCAACGACAAATAAACAAACGTAGGGGCGTATCGAATACGCCCAATACACAAAAACGATAAAATATGTGGGGCATTGCCCAATAAATAAGAGATACAAGTTACGAAATATGAGAAAATTATTTTTTGCATTCATCGCAGTTTCTATACTGGTTACTTCTTGCGGAAAACCGGCGGGAAGTTCCTCTGTGGGTGGCGAATTGGTCGGAACAGGCGGCTCTTCGTGGGCTGAGCCATCGCCTTACGGCATGGCGCTTGTTTCGCGCGGAGCTTATGACATGGGTACTGCCGACAACGATTCGCTGTGGGGAATAAAAGCGAGCGCTAAAGGCGTATCGGTTGATGCGTTTTGGATGGACGACACCGAAATCACCAACTCCGAATACCGCCAGTTTGTTTATTGGGTGCGGGATTCCATTATCCGCGAACGATTGGCCGATCCGGCTATCGGCGGAGATGAAACTTTCAAAATAGAAGAAGACCGCTACGGAGACCCGGTTAAGCCCCACCTCAACTGGAAAAAGGCTATTCCGTGGAAACGACCGACCGAAGATGAAGAACGGGCTATCCAGAGCGTTACTTTCGTGCATCCCATCACTTCGCAAAGAGGGATAGATGCCGCTCAAATGAACTTCAAGTACGACTGGTTCGACTATGCCGAAGCAGCCCGGCGAAAAAACCGTCTGAATCCTGCCGAGAGGGTATTGGATACCGATGTTCAGCCCAATCCCAACGAAATAGTGATGATTTCGAAAGATACGGCCTACATTGACGAAGAAGGAAACATCGTCAACCAAACAATCACGCGTCCGCTAAGCACCCTGTTCGATTTCTATCATACCCGCATCGTGAATATCTATCCCGATACCACTTGCTGGGTAAACGACTTCAACAATGCCTACAACGAACCCTATATGAGAATGTACTTCTCCCATGCCGGATACAACGATTATCCGGTGGTAGGAGTTACCTGGGAACAGGCTACGGCTTTCTGCCAGTGGCGCACCATGTATTACCGGATGGGCATGGGAGTTCGTTCGCGCGAAATAGAACCCTATCGCCTGCCTACCGAGGGAGAATGGGAATTTGCCGCCCGCGAAGGAAAAACAGAAAACAAATATCCCTGGGACAGCGAAGGCACCACCACCGAAAAAGGCTGCTTTATGGCCAACTTCAAACCCGGAGACGGAAACTATACCAAGGATGGCAACCTGATTACATCGCGTGTAGCCAGCTACGTGCCCAATCGTTTTGGCTTGTACGATATGGCGGGAAATGTGGCCGAATGGACTTCTACCACCTACAACGAATCGGGCGGTTTGTCGATGAATGACATGAACCCCGAATACAACTACAACGCCGCCAAAGAAGACCCTTACTCCATTAAGAAAAAAGTGATAAAGGGCGGTTCGTGGAAAGATGTAGGCATGTTTATACGAGGCGATATGCGCGATTACGAATACCAGAACCAACCACGCTCGTATGTGGGATTCCGCTGCGTAAGGTCGCAGATAGGCTTCGCCAAATCAAAGAAATAAGATAATCAATTAAAGGCTCAAATTTATTATGGGTAAGAAATATAGAAAATATAAAAATGCCGTAGAGAAATATTTGTCCAGCGAAAAGGGAAAACGTTTTTTCCAGATAGCATATAGTTTTGGCGCATCTATTGTCATTATCGGAACATTATTCAAAATCGTACATGCTCAGTACGGCACCGAAATAATGGCTATCGGGTTGATTACCGAAGCCTTGATATTCGCCTTGTCGGCATTCGACAAACCGCCGAAAGATTACAAATGGGAAGAAGTGTATCCTGTGCTGGGAGGAGATGACGAAGATGACGAAGACAACCCGGAAGCCTCCAATGCTGTTGCCGGAGGAAGAGTGAACGGACTTGGCGGTACAGTAATTATCGGTGGCGGCGTCAGCGGAATAACTCCTGCTGCATCATCTTCGGGTGGCACAGGCGGTGGTACATCTGGCGGTGGCGGTACATTTATTGGCGGTGGCGCTATTTCGGCCATACCCGATACAACGGACATGGCCGATGCATCCGAAAAATATGCCGAACAGCTGACCAAGTTGTCGGATAGCATGGAAAAATTTGCCGAAATCACTACTTCACTCACCCAGGTTTCCGACACCTTGCTCGATTCGTTCAAGGCCATCTCCGATAACTCGGAAGGAATCGGCAACAACACCCGCGGATACGTTAGCCAAATGGAATCGTTGAACCGCAACATAACAGGCTTGAATACAATTTACGAAATCCAACTGAAAGGCGTGAGCGGACAGATTAATACAATAGAACAAATCAACGCCGGTTTAGACCGGATCAAGCACCTGTATGACGGCTCATTGGCCGACAGTTCTATCTTTAAGAACGAGACCGAAAAAATGGCCTGCCAGCTGGCCGAACTGAATCGTGTGTATGCACGCATGTTGCAGGCAATGACCGTGAACATGAATATGAGTATCGGCGGCTTTGGAGCTACCGGTTCGCAACCAACTGAAACAAAATAAGAATTTCGTATTTATAACACTAAAGAATGGCATCAAATAGTCCAAATTCTCCACGACAGAAAATGATAAACCTCATGTATCTGGTGTTTATCGCTATGCTGGCGTTTAACGTATCGAATGAGGTGCTGGATGGTTTTGTCTTGGTAGAAGAAGGCTTGCAACAAACAATCAAAAGTACAACCGAACAAAACGATGTACTGGCAAACAAGATGCAGGAATTTTATACGCAAAACCCCGTAAAATCGGAACTTTGGTATCGACGGGCGGAAACATTCAAGAAAAGTTCGGATTCTTTATACAATCACATACAATCGCTGAAACAACTCATTGTTGTAGAGGCAGATGGAAAAAATGGCGATGTGAATAACATCGAAAGCAAAGAAAATCTGGACGCACCGTCTGTTATCATGCTATCGCCCACAAACAATCGTGGACAAGAACTGAGAGAAGCCATTGACTCTTACCGTCATCAGGCGGCATCGTTGGTCGGCGGAAACAAGAAAGAGATTGTAGAAGAAAGGCTAAATACGCAAGCATCCAAAAAACTGGGTATCGGAAACAAAAATTGGGAACAAGTTCTTTTTGAACAAATGCCTACTTCCGCAGCAATAACACTCCTGACTAAATTGCAGAGCGATATTCGTGCAGTAGAAAGCGATGTATTGGCCGAACTGTTGAGCAATATCGGAGCCGACGACTACCGCGTCAATAGCCTCGAAGCCTATGTTGTTCCCGAATCCAAATTTGTGATGCAAGGCAGCACATTCCGCGGGCGCGTTATATTGGCAGCCGTTGATACAACCAAACGACCCCGTTTTGTGCCCTCCGCCGGAACGATAAGCGAAGACGGAACTTTCAGTATTCCGGCATCGGGTATTGGCGACCGGAAGTTTCTGGGGAATGTTTTCTTGTCCCGTCCGGGGAAAGACGACCAGCAAATACCTTTCTCTGCCGATTACAATGTTATTGAGCCCATGGCTTCGCTAGCTCCCCGCCTGATGAATGTTTTGTATGCAGGTATCGACAATGCCATCGACATTTCGGTGCCGGGCGTATCGACTAATCGCATCAGGGCGCAGGTGGCCAATGGCAGTGGTTCGTTGCAGCCACGCGATAATTATTGGGTGGCCAAACCAAGCAAAGTGGGTGTGCCGATGGTGGTATCCGTTTCAGCCGATTTTGGCAATGGAAAGTATGTGGAAGTAACCAAAAAGGAGTTTCAGGTAAGAAAATTGCCCGATCCAACTACCTTTATCGAATATCCCGATGCCGATGGCAATCCCGAACGCTTCAAAGGAGGACGTATCCCGAAAGCCACGGTTGTGAATACGCAGGGAATTAAAGTGGCTATCTACGATGGCGTGTTGAATATTCCGTTTACGGTATTGCAATTCACCATTGTGCTTTCGGACGGAACAAACTCGGTGCGCGACATTTCGGTCGGCTCGAATTTCACGGATGCACAAAAAAGTAAAATCAGAGGACTGGCTCGCGGAAAATCATTCTTCATTACAGACGTAAAGGCCAAAGGCCCCGATGGCAATGAATATGATGCAACGGCCATGGAAGTGAGAATAAACTAAAAGCCCCTCCAACCTCCCCTACGGGGAGGCTTTGAATCCCCCTACGGGGGCGGGGGGCTATAAACTATAATAATATGAAACAATTACTTATATCAATAGCAGTAGTAGCGGGCAGTTTGCTTTTTGCTCAAACGCTTTCGGCCCAGGAAGAATCGGCGAGAGACCGGATTGCGAAACGGCAAAATCAGCAAAAGCAAGAGTCCCTACCCCAACTGACCGTTCGTGCCGAGAACATGAACAGGCAGCAAACACAATGGGTTGGAAATGCGCCATGGACAAGGGAAATATACCGTTTCCTCGACTTGAACGACGAGAAAAATGCCTCGTTGTATTATCCGGTTACACCGATAGGCGACAGGATGAACCTGTTTACCATGATTTTTAAATTACTGGCAAACAACGAAATATCGGCATACGAATTTCAGTTGGACAGGATAGAGACCTTTACCGACGACAACAAACTGAATTTTAAGGATTTGCTCAACAGGTTCAGCGTAATGTACACCGAGCAGAACGGAAAATATGTGATAGAGGACATTGATATTCCCAGCAACGAGGTGTTAGGCTATTATGTGAAGGAAGCCTGGTATTTTGACAAGAGCAATTCGGTGGTTGACACGAAGATACTGGCGATATGCCCCATCATCTTCAGCCAAGGCGACTTTGAAGCCGAAACCACACGCTATCCTCTATTCTGGCTACCTTACGAGGAAATCAGACCCTACGCGGCAAGAATGCCTATCATGACATCGAACCTGAACAATGCGTCCACCCAAACAATCGACGATTTTTTCAGGAAACACGATTTCAAAGGGGAGATTTACAAGACGACCAATATGAAGAATTTGTCGTTGGCGCAGTTGTACCCCGGCAACGACTCGCTGGTGAAAAAAGAACAGAAAAAAGTGGAGACCCAGCTCAAAGAATTCAAAAATAAACTTTGGGCGATGAACGATTCTACGCTTACCAAAACGCAACCGGCTGCTAAAAAACCAGTGAAAGCCGAATCGAAAGAAGCAGCAGCAGCCACCGACAAGAAGTCTTCGGACAGCAAAGTCAGGACAAACGAGGAGAAGAAATCCAATCAAGGCGCAAAATCCTCATCGGCCCCCAAACGGAGTATGAGGAATCGCAGATAGTAACTATACGATGATGAAAGAACTCATTTTCGCGACAAACAACGGGCATAAACTGGAGGAAGTCAGCGCCGTATTAGGAGAGGACTACCGTGTTTTAAGCCTGAAAGCCATTGGACTGGATGTCGATATTCCCGAAGACGGAGAAACCCTGGAAGCAAATGCCCTGATTAAGGCCCGCTATATTTGGGAAGCAAAAAAATGCGCCTGTTTTGCCGACGATACAGGCTTGGAAGTTGAATCGCTGGGAAATGCGCCGGGCGTTCATTCGGCCAGGTATGCCGGAGAACAAAAAAGCGCGGAAGACAATGTAAAAAAACTCTTATCCGAACTGAAAGGCGCCACCAACCGGAAAGCCCGTTTCAGAACGGTAATAGCGGCAATAATAGACGGAAAAGAATACCTGTTTGAAGGGGTGGTTAACGGAGAAATAATTGATACACCCCAGGGAAACTCAGGATTTGGATACGACCCCGTATTTGTGCCGGAAAGATACAACGAAAGCTTTGCCGAACTGGGCAACGAGCAAAAAAACAAAATCAGCCACCGGGCAAAAGCGGTGAATAAGTTGGCAGAGTTTTTGAGAGACGAAATTTAGTTGTTGCAGTTATAGTATGATTTTAGTATTTTTGTAAAAACTTGTTCGTTATGGAAGAAATAAAATTTATTGATCTTTTTTGTGGCATTGGCGGCTTTCGTCAAGCAATGGACGAAGCATGTCGCGAGAATGAAATCATCCCTAATTGCGTCTTTTCGTCTGATATTGACCCTGCTTGTCAATTCAGTTATGAGGAAAATTTTGGCGAGCGTCCTTTTGGCGACATTACCAAAGTGAACGAAAAAGATATTCCTGACCATGATATTTTATTTGCAGGGTTTCCATGTCAGCCATTCAGTATCATTGGACAGAGGAAAGGCTTTGAAGATACGCGCGGAACTCTATTTTTTGATATTGCGCGAATTTTAAAAGAGAAACAGCCGAAAGCATTTATTTTAGAGAATGTCAAACAACTTGCTGGACATAACAAGGGAGAGACCTTAAAAGTAATCCTTAATACGCTCAAAGAGTTAGGTTATCACGTTCAATATGCGATTCTGAATGCGCTTGATTACGGACTCCCTCAAAAAAGGGAACGAGTAATTATAGTGGGGCATCGTCAACCTATTTTGTTTTCTTTTCCTCCTCCTAGACGTCCATTCAAGCCACTTGAAGAAATACTTGATGCTCAAGTTGAGAAAAAGCATTATGTTTCTAGTTATATTTTAGAAAAGCGAAAAAATAAACATACGTCTGCCTATAAACTTTCTATTTGGCACGAGAATAAATCGGGTAATATTTGTTCATATCCTTATTCCTGCGCTTTACGTTCTGGAGCATCATATAATTATTTGTTAGTAAATGGTGAAAGGCGTTTAACCCCAAGAGAAATGTTTCGCTTACAGGGTTTTCCGAACAGCTATAAGATTGTCGTAAATGACAGCCAGGCACGAAAACAAGCAGGTAATGCTGTTCCTGTAAACCTTGTAAAAGCTGTCATTTTAAGATTGTTACCATACGTCGCAAAGACAGTAGATATGACATCTGTTATTCAAGAATACAATACATTAAATTTTGAATATGGAGAATGATAGTAAATCGCCCAAACTTAGAACAGTAAATAAATCTGTCCCTGCTTTTCCCCTAAATGAATTTTCCAAAGACTTTCCGTTTTTGCTGGGAAAAGAGTTGATTTATTTGCTTGCCTCTAAAGGAAAATCGGAGTTGGAAGGGTCTGATTGGGAAAATATATTTGCTAACTGTATTGGAGCCGAATGGAAACCATCAAATGTAGGACTTGACGATGTCGTTTTAGGGAACACGGCATGGGGAGCAAAAACAGTTAAAGCGACAAAGCCTTCTGAACAAAAAAGAGTCCGATTGATTTCAGGGAGAAATTCACCAACTTATTCTTATGGCGAGCATATTGACACTAATGCAAACCCAAATGCCATCGGTGAACTTGTTCTAAATATTTGGAATGAGCGAGTTTCCTCAATTCGTGAGAAATTCAAACATGTTCGGACTGTGGTTTTGATGAAGTCCAACGATTTGTCTGAAGTCGTTATTTTTGAATTTGACACTATTCGATGTGATACGGAGCTTTATAACTGGGAGTGGAACAAGAATAATAATTTAATTGAGATTGATAGAAAAACAAAAGAACATAAATTCACATGGCAGCCTCATGGCTCACAATTTACAATTATAGAGGATGTACCTGAAAGAAGTTTGATAATCCGAATTAAGCAACCTGAAGTTCTTGATAAAGAACAAATATTGCAAGCATTAGGCTTTGAAAAATCATGGATAACCGTAATACAGAAAAATGGCTGACGTTTTTACAAAGGAACAACGCAGTAATGTAATGCGACAAATAAAGGGAAGCCGTAATAAATCTACAGAATTAAAACTTATCGCTTATTTTAAAGAAAACAATATCAAAGGTTGGCGCAGAAATTACAAACTTTTTGGAAAACCTGATTTTACTTTTCCTAAATATAAAACTGTAATTTTCGTAGATGGGTGTTTTTGGCATGGACACGACTGTCGGAATACACGACCTAAAGATAACGCTGATTATTGGATAAAGAAACGAGGGCGAAATGTAAAACGTGATGCAGAAGTAACACAAACGCTTCTGAATAAAGGTTGGACAGTGATAAGAATTTGGGAATGTGAGTTAAAAAATGAAAGAATATTAAGCGAGCGACTAGGACTTCTAATTTAATTAGATATTGACAGTAGAATTTATTCAAGCGACTTAATTCCTAACAAATAATTTACGTGTTGAAAAAAAAGGTATCGATATTTTGCACAATCAGTTCTTTATTACTGCTTTTTTCGTGTTCGAACCAGAAGAATACGAAGACTACGCGCTTGTACCATGAAATCAACACGCGCTACAATATCTACTTCAATGCCGAGCAATCCTATATCAATGCCTTAGAGAGTAAGAACACTGCCTACGTGGATAATCTGTCGGAGATGATTTACATGTATCCCTATTATCCCGACGAGGAGCAGCGAATCAACGGATTTGAAACCACCATTGATAAATGCGTTAAAGCCATCAAGCTGCATTCCATTTCGGTTAAACCCGAAAGAGACCCCAATAAACGCAGCAATATGGCTTATCAGGAATGGTTGAGCCAGCGCGAATTTAATCCTTTCCTGAAAAATGCGTGGTTATTAATGGCCAAAGCCGAGTATCAAAGCCTCGATTACCTGCGTGCCGTAACTACCTTCTCGCACATTACGCGGCTCTATAAAACCGACCCCGAAACAGCTACCGAAGCGCGTTTGTGGATAGCAAACGCCTATCTGCAAATGAATTGGATATACGAAGCCGAAAATGTTTTCCGTCAGATTGAACTGGCCGGAGGCGTTCCCGACACACAAAAAGGCTTACACGCCGAGGCTTATGCCAACTACCTTATCCGAAGTAAAAAATACGAAGAAGCCATTCCCTACCTTCAGACAGCAATAAAAAACGAAGATGGCGCTCAGTCGATGCGGTTCAAATACCTGCTGGGGCAACTGTATGCCAAAACAGGGAACAGGGCGAAAGCATACGAGGCCTTCGGTAAGGTTCCGGGTTTGAATACCCCCTACATGTTCGCGCTGAATGCCAAGCTTCAACAAGCGCAGTACATTAATCCCGATGACAGGCAGGCCGAAAAAAAGGTATTATCGAGCCTTAACAAGATGACAAAATCGGCGAAAAACGAAGAGTATTTAGACCAAATACATTACACGATAGGGAATATTTATCTACGCAATTCCGACACGCTGAAAGCCATTGACAGCTACACCCTTGCCATACGGGAGAGTACGCGAAACGGATACGATAAAGCCATAACACAGGTTATGCTGGGCGATATTTACTTCAAGCAAAAAGATTACATTCACGCCCAACCGCTTTACCCCGAAGCTTTAGGCATTCTGGGTAAAAAATACGAGCGGTATGACGAGTTGATGCTGCGCTCGGAGGTGCTTGACAAACTGGCGATTCACGCACAGGCTATCCATTTGCAGGACAGCTTGCAAACCCTGGCCCGAATGCCGGAAAATGAACGGCTGGAGGCTATTAACAAGCTCATTGCCGACCTGAAGAAAAAAGACGAAGAAGAAAAAAAGAAACAAGCCCGCGCCGATTGGAACTCGGAAAACCCGGACGATTCGGAGAGTTTTCCATCCAACAAGCCGGCCAATTTGCCCAGACAATTGGGGGGTGCGCAAAGCCCGTTTTACTTCTACAATCCCCAGACGGTTGTGCAAGGGAAAACATCGTTCCGAAAACTGTGGGGCAACCGGAAACTGGAGGATAACTGGCGGCGAAAAAATAAAAGTTCGTCCTCGTTTGGCGACTCTCCTAGCGATGAGGTTCTGGCCGAAACCGGAGAAAATGTGGCCGACAGCATCAGCAACAATGAAGCAGCGCCCGAAAAAACTCAGAGAGGCGAAGCGGAGATTTATACACCCGAGTTCTATTTAAGCCAGTTGCCATTAACGCCGGAAGCTATTCAGGAATCGAACGAAATTATTGAGGATGCTTGCTTCCAGATGGGATTGATTTACAAGGACGATCTCCTTGATTTCAATCTGGCCATTGAGACCTTCGACACGGATATGCGCCGCTTTCCGCAGACCCCGAATCTGGAAGAAATTTACTACCAGTTATTCCTCATATACACCCAACTTGGCGATAAAGCCATGGCCGATAATTACAGGGCCAAGCTGCTGAACCAGTTTGCGGAAGGCAGTTATGCAAAAACTCTGTCGGACCCTGATTACGAATGGAATCTGAGGAATTTGCCTCAAATAGAAAGCAGCCTTTATCACGAAACATACGATGCGTATTTAGCCGGTAATACAGCTGTTGTACGCAAAAATTACACCCTTGTGGAGGATAAGTATCCCCTATCGAAACTGCGCCCGAAATTCATGTTCCTCGATGCGTTAAGCTATGCTCAAACCAACGAACCGGCGACTTTCAAGAACAAGTTGAGCGAGTTGGTAGAGAAATATCCCGAAGCCGATGTAACAACGCTTGCCTCGGAAATGCTGAAAGGAATAAATTCGGGGAAAATTCTTGCGGCAGGCGGTACTGCCCGCGGCATGATATGGAACATCCCGCTGGGAGGCGCCGAGTTTGCAGAGATTGACACCATCACCCAGTTCAAGAATGAAGCCGATGCGCCCCATCAGCTGATGTTAATCTTCGACCCGCAAAAGACTAGCAAGAATGACTTGCTTTACAATGTGGCCGATTACAATTTCTCCAACTTTGTTTTGCAGACCTTCGACCTGAACTTTAGCGAATTAACTCCTTTTGGAATATTGCAGGTGAGCGAATTCGCTTCATTAAAGGATGTGGCAGAATATACCAACAAAATCTTTGAGGAAAATTCGTTGATTGGAAAACTGGACTCAACAATTATAATCTTACCCATTTCCACCGGTAACTATGCCGTTTTATCGAGGGGTAAAAGCTTGAATGACTACTTCGAGTTCTTCAAGGAGAACTATGGAGCACAAATGCCTCAATTAATCGCCCATTGGGATAACCAGCTGAAGGAAACCGCCGAAGAGGAAGAACCGGAAAAAACCGAAGAAAAGAGCGCCGAAACAAGCGATACGGAAACCAATCCTGCCGAAATTGAGACCGAAAGCATCGACGATATTAAGCCGCTTGAAATAATCATCAAGCCGAAAGTAGAAAGTGTTGACGGGAAAATAGAGAAAGTAGAAAACAACATCGAAGAGGCTATTACCGACAAAGCGATTGATGACATAATGGACGGAGCAAACGATGTGAACGATGCCCTGGATGCCATAGTCAACAACCCTGTGGATGGCATTAAGAGTTTGATAAACAGCATCAAAAACAAGCCGAAACTGACGAAAGAAGAAAAGGAAACGCTCAAGGAAGAAAAAAGGATACAAAAGGAACTTGATAAAGCGAAAAAAGCCAGGGAAAAAGCGGCGCAAGATTCGATAAACACGCTGGAGAAGGCCAGGCAGGACTCAATTAAAAATGCCGGGAAAGAAAAAGTTGAGCTTGAAAAAACGGCTATAAAAGCGAAAGAAGACGCCCTGAAAGCGGCTGCCAAGGCAAAAGTCGATGCACAAAAAGCCCATCGGCAAGAGCTGAAAGACAAGGAAAAGGCGCGGGCAGAGGAACTAAAGGCAAAAGAAAAAGCCCGGAAAGAAAAAGCAAAACAACGTGAAGCTGAGAGACGTGAAAAAGAAAAACAAGCCAGAGAAAAAAGGAAGAAGTAGCCTATATCTAGCTGCTTTCTTGCCGGTAATCGTCTTTTCACTATTTTACTGTTCGGGTAAGCCTTCGGCAAAAGATGCAGACGATAACATAAGCGTACAGGATAGCTTAGCCTCGGAGAATAGCGCCGATAAAATTCCGAAGAGCAGCTTAGAATTGCAACTCGATAGTTTGGGCTTGAGGGATATTAAAGCCTGCTACCCCAGCATTGCAATCGACCTGAAATACGCATCAGCAGATAACTTTGCTGGCCGGATTTTATACAAGAACCTGAACCGGGCTTATCTGCATCCATACGCCATGGCGAAACTGGCAAAAGCCCAATCGCTATTGAAAAGCCAACATCCCGAATACAGTTTGCTGGTTTATGACGCAGCACGCCCTCTGGCTATACAACGCGAAATGTTCGAGATGGTAAAAAATACCCCCCAACAGCCGTATGTGGCCAATCCCGAAAGAACCGGTCTCCACAACTACGGGATGGCAGTTGATATAACGATATGCGACACCACAAATCTCTCGCTGGATATGGGAACCAAATTCGATTATTTTGGCGCAAAAGCAGGAATAGACAACGAAGACTCCTATGTCCTCAACGGCGTATTAACACATCAACAAGTCGCTAACCGGAGGCTCCTCAGAACGGTGATGACAGAAGCCGGATTCAACACCATCAGAGGCGAATGGTGGCACTTTAATGCCTGCTCGCTGCAAGAGGCTAAAAGGATGGCGGAGGTGTTGTAGATACCACCGGCAAACCACCGCTGCTCAACCTTTCCGCACTAATGTCTAGCTGCTTCGCTACGCTATTGTTGTAAAAATTGATTGATGCCTTGCCTGTTGCATCTGTTTTCAGGTCAGGGTTCCAGTACAAAGTGCGGCGATAATCTTTCTCATTAGCAGGTATTCCCTTGCTGTAATCGGCACGATAATATTCACTAGCCACCGAATAACCGGCCAGTTTGGTGGGACGGATGCCTTTATTTTCTCTACGTTTTCCTCCATCTTTGTTGGTATAAATGAATATAGCTACATTGTTCTGCGTATTTAAATGTGCCAATCCTTCATCTTCTAAATATGGAAATGATGCATTATTGTCTTCCACTATAGCGATTGATTCTATTTGGCTTACAAATATTCCGCTAATATTTCTGTAAAAATTTTCAAATTTACCAATAGGTTGATTGTTAATAACCTGAATTATCAAAATGCAGATACACTTTCTCCTGCGGATTCAGGTAATTGAACGAGTTGATATTTTTAACGAAGCCTGACAATTTAGCCGATGCCCCGTCCTGAGCTTGCATCGAAATGCAAACCAGGATAGCCAACAGCGTAAAAGTCAGGCTTCTTATACTGTTCATTGCTTCACCAACCTCAGTTTTTCGCTGCTAATTGCTTTATCCAGTTTTATTTTATCTCCTCCGTATTGGCTGGCTATTTCGATCGCCCGGCTGTTTTTCCCCGAAATATCAACCATCACAGGAATATCGGGATTGGTTTGAAAGCCCTTGATTTTAACGTCTTTCACATTCTTCAAAATCAACGCAGAGCCTTTTTTCGGATAAATATTGATGTTTTTCAGCGTAATATTATCCGACTCGGAAAGTTCGGCGCCGATGGTTGAGTGAATCGTTACATTCTCGATGTTGATGTTGTTGATGTTGTGCTCGGGAAGCCCGTTGAAGAACATCGCCCGGCGTGCCGAACTGCATACAATATCTTTGATGAATATATTTCGGAAAGAGGGCGTAGTTTCATCTACCGGAGGGAGCGAGGCCTCAACAGGGGTTTTATCGCCGTCGGCCAATGATTCGGAGGCCGATTTGCCGCCATAGTAAAGGTCGAACAAAAGTGGTTCGGTATTAATGTCGAACATGTTGATATTCGTTACATAAATGTTCTCTACAACTCCACCTCTGCCACGTGTGCTTTTGAAGCGCAGACCAACATCCGTGCCCAGAAACTGGCAGTTGGAAAGCTTGATATTCTTCACGCCGCCCGACATTTCGCTGCCGACTACAAATCCGCCGTGCCCTTGAAAGACCGTACAGTTATCCACTATCAGGTTTTCGCAGGGACGGTTGCGTTTCCGTCCGTCCACACCTTTTCCCGATTTGATGCAAATACCGTCATCGCCCACATCGAACGAACTGTTTACAATAATTGAGTTTTTACACGATTCCAAGTCCAAACCGTCTCCGTTTTGTGCATAAGCCGCATTGCGCACCTGAATGCCATCAATAATCACATTCTCGCACATCAGCGGGTGAATGTTCCAAGCGGGTGAATTTTGAAAAATAACACCGTTCAGATACACGCCCTTGCACTCCATGAAGCTAATCATCACCGGACGCAAAAAGTCGCGTATGGCCATCCATTCGGCGTCTGTTTTTATGTTTTTCGGCACATTCATATCGCTAATCGTATCCGCGTGTAAGTAGGCCGCCGATGGCATCCAATAATCTGCCCGTTTGAATGTTCCCGACGCCGAAGTAGCCGATTTCCAGAAACCATCGGAAACCTTCTGTTTTTTCAAGGGGCGCCAAACCTGTCCGTTTCCGTCAATAGCGCCGTTTCCGGTGATGGCTACATTCACCGCATTGCGCGCCGAAATGGGCGACTGACAACGGCGTGTATCCAATCCCTCAAATACGGTTTCCACTATTGGATACAAATCCTTATCGGGCGAAAACAGGAGGATAGCCCTATTCTGCAAGTGCAAATTAATATTGCTTTTGAGGACGATGGGGCCAGTCAGCCATACACCCGAAGGAACAATAAGCGTTCCACCGCCTTTGGCCTCCAAGGCAGCCACCGCTTTGGCAAAAGCTCCGGTATTGAGGACAATGCCATCCCCTACTCCGCCAAAATCGGTTATCAGCGCGTTATTGGCCGGAAAAACAGGAGCCGATAAAACAGGCATATCGAAAGGAAGGCCTTTGTACAAATAATCATAACCTCCTTTTTGAGAAAACAAGCTTGTAACACAAAATGTTATAAGCAATATTGAACTAGTGATTCTTTTCATAAAATTCCAATCATCAATTTTAATTACTCACCCAGATAATAAGACGGAACAGGCGATTGAGGATAACCTTGCGACCGCTCAAGAATATAGCTGCGATAGACAGGATCCTGCATCAGCGTTACCCGTTTGTCCTTTGCCGGAAAAGCGGTATGATAAATCCGCAATTCGCCGGGCAGGGCTGTAACCACCTCTTCGCGCCAATCGCCAAGCAGGTCGGCAATCATAATAATATCGCCTTGTATGCCCTCGGTTAGTTTTTCGCCTTTCCAATAGCCGATAGACTGGCTTCTGCCGTTTGAGCTTGAACCGGCTCCCCAGCGGTTATCGTCGCCAAAGAAAGTTTGACGCACCAATCCGCCGTTCCACCATATCCAGTTGCGGCAGGGAGGAACATCCGCATTCATGCCTATTTTTTCGCCGGTTGAAGTAAGCAAATATTTATCCGAAGAACCGCCTTTGCTGTCTTCGCTGGCAAAACATTCCAGCCCCGGATGAGCAGGATCTATATCGGCCACCATGCCGTCGCCCACATGGAAAGTTTTATGACCAATGCCCCATATCTTTTCGCCGGTTTTTGCATCCACCGTACACACGCCGTACCCGTTTTCGTGCCAAGGTTCCAAGGCCAGAAAAACCTCCATTCCCGGGCGGGAGGGGTCGATGTCGGTCAGGTAAACTTTATCGGGGTGTCCCAAGCCGGTTGACCACAACAGCGTACCGTTATCGTCAATAGCGCAGGAACCTATTAGCACTTCGTCTCGTCCATCGCCGTCAATATCGCCGCACACCATGTTGTGCGAACCCTGACTGCGGATAATGGGATTTTCTTCATCGCCATCCCAACGCCACACTTTTTCCAGCTTGCCGTTTTTCAGTTGCCAGGCATCCACCACCAACAGTTTGTAGGTGCCGCGTGCAGCCAATATGCAAGGAGTTTTTCCGTCCAGAAAAGCCATACCCATCTGGTTGCGGTTTTGTCTGACCAGATTTCCATAACGGTCGTTGCGTTCAGGCCAATCCACCGAGGCAATTTCTTTTCCGGTCATACCATTCAGTATGGTCAGGTATTCGCTACCGCCGTAAACACGTCCCAGCTCGTTGCGTTTGTAGTCGGCGCCACCTGTTTTGATGGCCACTTCGGCTTTGCCGTCGCCATCGAAATCGTAAGCAACAAACGGCGAATACCAGATTCCCGGTTCGATGGACAGACCTAAGTCTTTTGTCCACAGATAAGCGCCATCGCTCAGGTAAGCTTCTATTTTAAACGTTACACCGGTGGTATCGCCCTTTGTACCCGGATCGACATTGGTATGCGGATGGCGGATAATGTAGTCGTAAACGCCATCGCCGTTGAGGTCGGCAACTGCAATTTTTCCGGCACGCACATCGCCTTTCAGTTTCACGCTCACATAGTTAGTCGTTTCCAACTTGGAAAAGTCCACCGTAATTTTGTCCGAGAATTCCGATTTTTTGTTCAAAACACCTTCCACCCAATACTCGGCAAGGCCTGCTACCGGCGTTGTATCAACAAAATCGGAGGTATTGACAACCGGCTTGCTGTTCAGCTTTTTCGATTTACCGTTTACCGAGCGATAGACATTAAATTTTAGTGCAGCGTCATCGGTTTTCAGTACGCGCCAACTCAGGTGAATGGCCTTCCCGTCCTGGGTTTTGGCGGCAACCAATCCCCTGCCCATTTTTTCATCTACCCGTTCTTTGGCAAAACCTTCTACCAGCGGTTTCGGTTCATGACGTGGTTCCAAAACTTCGTAGTAATAAGTTCGTTCCCGTGTATCTTGCGCTTTAGATGGCAGCGCAAACAGGACTATTCCCGCAAGAATAAAATACAGATTCTGTTTCATTATCATCGAATTTATTTGATATTTGATTATTTATTCAGTTCCAAACAACCCATAATGAACGGGCCGGTTGCTTTTGCATCGTTGTTGCGGATGCGTTCGTGCACGTAATAATCGAAGCTGCCATCGCGGTAGGGATTTCCACCCAGACCGCTCACTGCACAGCATTTTGTCAGTGTAAGCGTACCATCCTGATTTTTTACAATCAGCGTATTCATCAGTCCGTCATAGGCTCTTTCGGCTACTGCCTTGTATTTTTTGTCGATGTATCCTTTATTCACCGCCTTGGCAAAAGAATACATAAACATCGACGAAACCGAAGCTTCCAGGTAATTGCCTTCCTTATCGCCTTTGTCCAGCACCTGATACCACAGGCCTGTTTTATCCTGATACTTGGGCAAGGTTTCGGCCAAGCCATTGATTATCTTCACCAGCTCGCCTCTTTGCGGATGGTCTTGCGGAATGAAATCCAACACATCGACCAATGCCATAAACCACCAGCCTATGCTGCGGCCCCAGAAGTTAGGCGACTGACCTGTTACAGGATTGGCCCAACGTTGTTTTTTACTTTCGTCCCAGGCATGGTAGTAAAGCCCTGTTTTGGCATCGTAAGTATGTTTGGCGCAAATAAGGAACTGGTTCATAACATCATCAGTCAGTTCCGGCTTGTTGAAAGTAGCTGCATACTGAGCCAGAAAAGGCGAACCCATGTATAAGCCATCGAGCCATATCTGGTGTTGATAGATAAGTTTATGCCAAAAACCGCCTTCCAATGTGCGGGGATGGTTGCTCATTTGCTTCACCAACCTGTCCATAGCCAGCTTGTATTTTTCGTTGCCTGTTTGCGCATACACATCAAACAGCGCCTTCCCCGAATTGATGTAGTCGATATTATACGATTCTACATGGTATTCGTGTATTTCACCCTTGTCATTAATCAGGGTATCGGCCCATTGCACCACATAATCGAGGTATTTTTTATCACCTGTCTGTTTCCACACTTTCAACATGGCCGTGCAGCCAACACCTTGCGAGTAGCCAAAATACAAGCGGCTACCATGATCGAGCTGCCAGGCCTGAGGGCAACGCTTCATTTCGGACTCGGCGAATAAAATGGCGGTTTTTTGTGCCTGTGTATAACAAACGCAGGTCAATGAAAAGAGAACCAAAGCGGTTATTTTCCTTATTGTATTCATAATCAACTTATATTTTTATGTTTAAATTTTTTGTTTCTTACTTGTATAATCCCTTCAACGCAGAAGCGTTACAGCCATTAAGCCGATAATCACTTCATTGGCTACGGCCTTTATCTCCATGCTTTGCAGTTCTTTGTTTTTGTTCAAAGGCAAATCCAGAATAATGCCTGCCCCGCCGTTGATGCTCCGCCCGTAAACGCCCCGTATGTTCATATCCTTTTCGAGGTTCCGGCTCACCAAGCCTGTTTTAAGCGCTACACGATACGGACGGGGAGCTGCCTGAAATGCTTCGCCGTCCACAAAGAAATCCTGTTCGATAGGCGCCCAGGTATCGGGATTGACCAGAACCAGCGAAGCAGAAGTTCCGTCTTTATAGCGGATAACTACGGTTCCGTTGGTGATGTGGCACTGCATGTGATTGGCGCTTCCGGCCATCAACAAATAGGCATGTGCGGATTTACCGGATAAAGGTAACACTATTTTTTCAGGATAATTGTCCCACAATGTCGTAAATGCAATGTTATTCGCCGAGCGCTCGCTTGTTGTTCTGAACGGAATACCGAATGGCGTTTTAAATTCGTTGTTTTGGGAGGCTTTTCGCAATCCGGCATCATCTATCTCTGCCGACATATCGGGATGACACCACTCTCCTATCCCTTGCGTTGGGACTTGAAGGGTTGTATAAGGCGATCGCGGACTGAGGTATTCGTTTTTGAAAATCTGCCTGACGGACGCATTCAGAGCAGCGTCTATATTCACCGTTTCATATACGGGATTCGGATTCTTTAAATTCCAGTTGATGAGCTTGGTTTTATACACCACTTTTCCGTTTTCAATCACTTCCAGTTCGTTGGTTCCAAACCGCACATTTTCATTCGGAACGGTATAAACTTCCGATTTACCGTCTGCTACGAGATTCAGGTTTTGTTTATACGCTCCGTTAAGAACAAGCTGCCCAAGTAATTTATGTTGGCTGTTGTTTTTCAGCGAGAACTGCAATTGTTCCGATTCGGCATTGTAATCCACCGAAATATAATCGGTTACTTCGAGGGCGATTGGTTGCCACCAGCTCATTTGTCCCTGCTCCAGCTGAACGAACAAGCTACGATGACCTAACTCACCGGCTACCGTTCCCTGCAAGCTGTTTGCCGTTGTTTTCGCATTTTTCAACACCGTTTGAGGGTCGTATAGCTTCTTTATCCGGGCATGTGTGGCTAGCGTCCAGTCTTCGCCTTCCGTTGCCACTTGCTTGTACTGTGCCGGTTCAATATCTGCGCCTTCCCACTCCAATTCTACGGTGTAGCCGACTGTTGCTTCGGCATGGATTTTTATCAAGGGCGATTCAATACCTTCTTCGAGCGTCCAAGCCTGCGTTTTTCCGTTGATTTTCAGCGATTTGATTTTGTCTTTTCGAGCTTTCAGGTATAAATCAAGACTTAACTGTTTGGGGAATTTAGCGTTAATCGTGTAAGTATCCTTCAACCCGCTTCGTTGAAAATCGAAATCAATATCCGAAGTGGAGACCGATGCCGACTCCCAACCGACAGGAAAACCGGGGCGAATCGCCAGCCTGTTGTTCATCGCATCGGGCAGTATGCCGAAAAGACCTTGTATCAACGCACGGGAATAAACGCCCACCGGATCGCCAAAATCGCGGTAACACTCTCCGCGTGCCGCATCATAGAAGCTGATTTGCCCGATATTGCCCGGCGTGTCTCCCAAATACATTCCATCCAACACCGAGCTCTTGAATAGCTTGAAGGCTTCTTCGTTTCGTCCGGCTTGCCAGTAGGCCAGGCAAGTATGCGCCACCTCGGCAAAAGCCACGTTGTTGATCGACCACGAATAAGGCAGCCAGTTGGTGGTGGAAATAGTCTTGTAGTCTTCATCCTTCAAACCTTTGGCCAAGACGGGGATATGCGGTATTTCCGTATCAATGTAGCGTGTTGCCTGATAAGCCTGAAAGGGCGAATGAATATCGGAGTCAATAGCATGATACACCGTCCAGATGGCCGCATCGGGATGCACCAGTTGATTACCCATCAGGTCTTTGTATTCAGCCCAACGGCCTTTTCTGTCCAGCCATAGCTGTGCATTGATTGCATTCAGTATCTTTTCGGCCTCCACGGCATAAGGCTTGGGGTTCTGTCCTATTTTTGCGGCTATTTCGGAAGCCATTTTATTGGCGCGGTAGTTGTATGCCGACGAATGGGTAACACCGCCGCTGTTGTATTGCAGGGCATCACTTGCCCAGATAGAAGCGTATGCATCGTAAAGACCGTCGTCGTTCGGATCGAAATTGCGTTTTTCCCAGGCCAGATGGCGTACCAGAACAGGCCACATCTTTTTCACATACTCCATATCGCCCGTCCAGTTGAAGTGCCAGAGCAATTCGTCGATATAGCAGAGGTTCATATCGTAGTGATGCATCTTGGAGGCATCGTCCGGGTTCCGGCTAATATAGCCGTTGCTGTACATCTGCGTGCCCCATACCTTTTCGGCACGCGCCAGATTCAGTTTTTTATCCTGGGTAGGATGCGGTATTACCGGTTCAACAGTCGTAACCTGCGAAGCGGCATAACCATCGAAATGTGTCCGGGCTCTGTCGTGCCAACCTATCGCATCGCCCACGTAGGCAGCGCGCCAACCATTCAGGGGCATACGCCAGCCTATCGCGCCGTGTTGCCAGCACGTTCCGTCCCAAATGCCATCGGCAGCTGTGCTCAACACGCCGCCAAGCGTATTGAAATACGGGTCGGGGGTTTTTATCTTAACGGTGTTGGCAATTTCTTTTCGCCGGATTTCGGCCTTGTCGAATACGCTTGGCAGAGCGGCATAGTTCAATGCGCTTTTATCCTTGTTTTTCAGGGAAACAAATAGAATTTCGGAAGCCTTTAGCTTTGTCCTGGCCAGGATGACGGGTTTATTGTCCTCAGCCGAAGAAGCCCAAACAGCAGTCGGCGATGTTATTTCGGAGGGCGAACCGGTTTTTAATACCGTATTCGCAGGGAAGAGCCCTTCGATAGAACGGAAGGAGCCTTTGGCATCGAAGCCGTATTGCAGTTCAAACGAATTACCGCTGACTATGTACTTGTTATTGCTACATCCGCTGACCGTTAAGGCAAACGAATTGGGCGGATCGGCTCCCAAATCGCCGTTGCGCGAGAATTTTTTGTTGCTTGCCCCGCCGTACATCCACATCAACTCCGTATCCAAAGCGATGTTTTCGGTTTCTATTTTCATAATCAAGCCCTCGGCATCGGCCATCGCCAACACATAAATGCTGATTTTTCCCGCTCCGAGAATCGGGTCTTTTATTTCATAGATGCGTGCGCCCGGACGATAAATGGATTTGATGTGTTGGGCATTGTTGAGCCACAGGCTTTCAGCGCCCTTTATCAGGCCCAGTTGCATGTTGCCACCCATATTCGGCATAAAGAATCCAAATTCGGGCACATCGCTGGTCTCAATACGGAAGGCGGTATTGGTGCCGTACAAGGCCTTGTTGAACTTTTTATCACCGTTTACGATAACAAAGTCCTCCCCGTCGGGTGTGTAACGCAACTCGCGTTCGGTGTTGTGCCAGTATCCGCGTGGCTGGGCATAGGAGGTAAGACCGGCTAATGCAGCAAAAACAAGTGTTAATACGATTGATTTCATGTATATTTGATTATGAATGATAAATGTAGGGGGCGTCCAATAAGTCTGTCATTCCGCACTTGATGCGGAACTGGAGCGAAGCGTAAATCGACCTTAATCAATCTCCTGAGTAAATGTGCTATGATTTTCAGGAGATTGCGGGTCGGAGCCCGCAATGACAAGCCACACCCCCACCCCCGTAGAGGGGATTCAAGAGCCTCCAAAAGCTTTTACCTTTTCCTTTCTCCTTTTGGAGAAAGTACCCGTAGGGGGATAGAGGCCGGGGAGGTTGGAGGGGCTTTACGGCATCGGAATAAGACCTTCCCATTGCACATCCCACGTGCCGTCTTTGGGGAAGCCCGGATTTTTTGTTTCGTTTCCATCCCAGCCTGCGCACATCATGGCCACCGCCGTCAGCAATCCGCCGTTGCCCGGAAGATAGACCCTCAGGCGCGAATCCTGGTAGTTGTGCCCGTTTACGAGGTAGGTATTTGTCCGTTTATCCATCAGCAGGGCGCCTACGGCTTTTTCGGGTTCGCCCATGCGTGCGGCATTCATGGCTGTCATCGGATAGTCCCATCCCCAGGTTTTGCCCCAATTCCAGTTATCCCATATCCAGTTCAGGGTATTTTTCATGTAGTCTTCGCGCACCAGCTTGCACTTGGGCAATATGCCGTAGGCGCCCAATACGGCCATGTGGTCGGAAGTATAGCGCACATCAATGTAGGTATCCACTGCATCTTCTGCCGCCAGATACAGTCCATCCTTGTTATAGGCCAGGGGCGACAGCTTGTCAATCAGCTCGTCCCATTGCGGTTTGCGTGCCAGGCCCTGTCTTTCGCGCCATTCTTGCGCCACCGACATGGCATAATGCCAGTACGACAGTTCAAAAGGCGGATTGATTGTTTCTCCAGCCCGCAGCGTTTCCTGCGCCGGAATCAGGCCTTTCAGGATGTAACGGCCTTCCAGTTCGTCATAAGTAGCAAAGGATGCCATAAATTCGGCTGTTTCGTTCACCAAAAAGGCGTATTTCTTTATAAATTCGTCCGAGGGATTACTGCGGTAAATAAGTTCGGACATGTAGATGAAATGCGGTTGTTGCCAAGCGAGGAACGAGCCTACCTTTGAAGGAGCTTCGGTGGCCGAAGGGTCGGTCATTTTCATCCAGCGGGCGCCTTTAAATCCTTGGCGTTCGGCAATTCCTTTTGCATTTGGATAGGCAAGGGTGTACCAATCCATGCTGCGTTCCAGCAAATAGGCTCTGTTCCACAGGGCAAAGTGGGCGGCGTGCCACCAATGCATCTCGAGATGGAACTTTCCGAACCAGCTATTATAGGTCAAGCCAGTTTCTTGAGGAGGGACGGATCCTGCCGATTGTATGGCCATGAGGTATTGCGACAACACCACCCGGCGTTCGAGTTCCTTGGCGCGCGGATCGGTGCACTTCGAGAAATCGACTGCGGCGCCGTCTTGCCAGAATTTTTGCCAATAGACCGACGAGGCGGCAAATGCTTCCCCTGCTGAATCGTTTGTTTCTGTGGGTTTTGCTTCTGTAAACCCGCAGGTGAACGAGAAGCTATCTGATTCGGGACTGAGCACGAAATAATGTTCTTCTTTTTTGTCAACGGATGCTTTTCCTGTCCATTTAACGGTAACGTAATAGGTGGTGGTATCGAGCGAACGCTGGAATACGACCTGCTGACCGTTTTGGGAAATAATCTCCGTCTTGTGTTTTTCGGGCGCCGACCAGTTGCAGGCATCGTCCGAATGTTTGGCGGTGGGGAAAGGAAAGCGGAATTTAATCTTCAGGTTTCCCTTAGCCACCAAGGCCGAATGTAGCTCAACGGCCACCTGGTCTTTGTCGGGATGAGAGGCGGTTTTTACGGATACGGAATCACCGCCGATTGTAAACTTGCTGGCTATCAATCCATCCCACAAGTTAAGTTTTTGATTGATGTTTTTAATGTCGCCTGCCTGCACTGCTGTGCCGTCGGGCTTGGTTAGTTCGAGGCCTACGATTCCCAGGTGCATCCGGTGCGGATTTTCGCGGAAATAGTTGGCGGCATCGTGCGGCCTGCCCGGTTCGTTAAACTGAACAGCATAAGGCTCGGGCTTGCCCCTGAAATTGTAAATTTTCCATGTTTCCTCGGGAGTGAAGTTATTCACATTCGGGAAACTGTGCCATCCCCATTGCGACTGTGTGCCGAGCGGGACACCGGCAGAATAAAGTTCGGGAAATGTTTGTAAACCTGTTGCGTCCACAGTGAACGCAAAATTGCCATTGCCTACCGACAAGGAGGATAGCTCTTCAATTTCATTTACTTTCGGACTATTCCGTTCAACAAGCGCAAAGCGGTCTATCTTTTCAACTTTTCCGGCATTGCACGAAAACAATACTCCCAAAAGGGCAATGATGAATGAACATTTTTTCATATTTATTTATTTTTCAAGTGTTTGTTTCAAAAAAAACAGATTTATAACATTTTCCCGAACAGCAGCCCCCCCACCCCCCGTAGGGGGGAAGCCCCTCCAACCTCCCCGTAGGGGAGGCTTTTGAATCCCCCCTACGGGGGGTGGGGGGGCTGTTTTTTATTTTATATAAACTTTACTATAAGCCGATGTTCCATCTTCGTAAACCGATTTTTGTATCAGGATGCCTTTGGCTGCCGATTCGGCTACCGGGCGACCTGTCAGGTCGTAGTAGGCTTTAGATACTGCTACTTTGCTGTCGGCAACAACGCTTTCAACAGAGGCAGCTATATCGGTTTCGACAAATACCCAACGCCAGCGTGGACGGTCGGCTACTGTATTGTTGAATTGTACGGTTTTCTCCAATTCCGAAGCGCTTTCTTTGTTTCCGTTGTTTACTTCCATTCCTACCACTTTAGTTGCTTCTCCATCCGGAACTTCCATGCGAATGCTATAAGTGTTATAGTCAATCGAATTTTTTGAATCAACTTTTTCGAAAAGAACAGAGTAGGGTTGCCTTGTTTCGCCTATTAAAGCGCTTGCTATTTCAGCAGTACCATCAGCATAAGGTATATTTCCGCGTACAATGTATTTTTCACTTGCAGTTCTCAATGCAAGCTTGCCTGTTCCCGATGGCGCCAGCTTCCAATAAGTGGCTGTTACATCAATATCGGCGGCGGCAAGAGCTGCTGTTAAATCGCCATCGGTTACTTCCACCCATTTCACCAAATCGCCGACGGCATACAAATACTTCGGATTGTCCACATTCTTACCTTCATCTGTCCCGAAAGAGAAGATTTGGTAATACTTGCTTGCATCATACACAAGTGCATCGCCAACCGCTTGTGAAAATCCGTTCAAAGATACTGCTGCAAAGGCAGTTAAAAATAATAGTCGAATTTTTTTCATAAAAATTTAATTTTGAAATTAGTAAAATAAAAGCGTTATTTGGTTTAATTCATATTTTTAATGTAATGGGCAGACACGCAGGTCTGCCCCTACATCAATCCTTATTTTATATACACTTTACCAAACGAAGATGTTCCGTCTTCGTAAATAGATTTTTGTATCAACAAACCTTTGGCTGCCGATTTAGCTACCGGACGACCTGTCAGGTCGTAGTAGGCTTTATCGACTACTGTTTTACCGCTATTGTCAGCAGCTACGCTTCCGATACCGTCGCCGCTACCCAAGATGACATAATCAACTGCGTTTTTAACGATAGTCAAGTAGTCAGCTGTTAAAAATCCTGCTGTTTGTTCACTCACTCCTATATTAATATTTTTTTGAGTGAAAGAAGTTCCATCAGCTAAAGTTGTACCTACAGGGAACTCGAAAATAACGGGTTTGCCCGAAACATCGGTAGTTCCGCTAGGCGCAGGAGATGAAGCGGTATAGTTATAAGCTCCTGCCGGAACAGTTGCCAATACGGTAGCTTTATCTTCGTTGCCTGCTACCCACTCATATATAGGAGTTAGTATTCTGAATTTGGCATGTTTTGAACCGGTTGCCAAAGCTATTTCGCTACCAAAACCTGCAAATATCGGATGAGCTGCATCTACAACGGCTACGCCTTTAGGCACATCGTCTAACGAAGCCGGATCAGATGCCGATTCTATATTAACCGGACTTCCCCAAGCCCAACGGCTGGATTGATACATAAATGGTTTCAAGTTAACAAGAGGTTTGGCTATACCTTTGTATTGCGACATACCTGCATCGCCCGAACCCGGTAATGCTGCCAATACTATTGCTTTATAAGTACTGAAATCGACGCCTGTTGCTGTAGAAAGAATCACATTTACATCATAGCTTTCGCGCAATTTTTCCAAGATGGCTACATCGCCTGCATCGGTTGGAGTAGCGTTGTTGGTTACATAAGCAATCAGGGTTTTGGTAGGCACGGTTACACTGATAGTTCCTGTAAGCGCATCGGTGGTGTTTGTACCATCAGTAGCTGTTACCGAATAGGCATAATTACCTTGAGCAGTAGGAGTACCGGCAATGGTAACAGTTTTTGCCTCAGCGTCGGGAGTAACGCTTAATCCTGCCGGAACCGATCCTGCTGTCCATGTAACGGAAGCAGAAGTAGCTGTGCCGCCATATTTATAGACGATAGGAGCAATAGCAGAACCTGCATATACATTCTGCGAAGCTATACCCGATTGCAAAGAAAGCGTTGGTGTAGTTGGCGCCGGAACATCAAGACCTGCTGTAATCAATATACGGAATATATACAGATTTGTATTATTTCCTGCAACAGTTGTATTGAGGAATTTGAACTTAAATGTTCCTGTTCCGGTATAAGTGAATACTTGTTTTTTTATAACCCTAGTACTTGGAAGAGTGGTAAGCCCTTGTGAAACATATTCTCCACCATTTGCGCTGATTAACGCTTCATACTCTTGTGCAGTAGAGTTATTTCCGCTACAAGTCCACAGTGTTATAGTTGCGGGGCCTTGTATATCGGGCGTGATTAAGTATCCGCCACCGCCGGCAGTTGTTTTGCGGATAAAGCTGATTCCTCCGTTGGTCGCTCCGTTATCATCCGGAGTTTCTGCTGTATATGCAGCTTCTGTACCTGTATAATCATACGCTGCTGAAGTATTCTTAATATGAATACGTTGTCCATTAGGCCCTGCCCCAAGAGTCAAGCCTTTAGCAATTACTTTTTCCGCATTTGCATCGGCTGAATTTCCGGGATAATAATCAATATCAACCTCCGCATTTTCTGCGCCTTCGGTACCAAAACCTTCATCAACATTAAAGTTGGCTTCAAACAATACTGTCGGCTGAGCTTGTAAGCCCATACTCACGACTGCAAACACAGCCATCAAAAAAAGTCTAATCTTTTTCATAAAATTTTCTTTTTTAAATTAGTAATATAGTTGTTATAGTGTATTGGGCAGACACGCAGGTCTGCCCCTACATTAATCCTTATTTTATATACACCTTGCTATAAGCCGATGTTCCGTCTTCGTACACCGATTTTTGTATCAACAGGCCTTTGGCTGTTTTTGCAGCCGGGCGGCCTGTGAGGTCGTAATAGGCTTTATCGACTACTGTTTTGCCTGCGTTGTCGGCAGCAGCGCTTTCGATGTTAACGCTGGATCCTCCTGTCAGGTATTTGGCTGCATTTACGGCCAATGTTATGGCATCGGCTGTCAGTCCGTCCCATGCTGTTTCGCTCAATCCCAATATTATCTGTGAGAACTGAGTTGGGTCAGACATGGCATTCAGGGTGGTGCCCACAGGTATTTCGGCATAGCTCCAGGCAGGATCAGCCTCACCTTTTGCAGTGGCCAACACAGTTGGTTGTGCAGAAGAAGATACCAGTGATGGGAATTTAACAACACGATTACCCGATTCTTTTGTTGTTACAACAATCTCGTCATTCCCGCTTCCCGTAAATATAATACCGTCAAATATGGCATGGCTTTTGGCTGCTGCCGGAACAACAATTGTTGTTTGATTGGTATTAGCCGGTACACACCAATTCCATCTGCTGGCCTGCATTTGGTAAGTCTTCATCTGCAAGAAAGGTTTTGTCAACGAAACCAGTTTCAGTTCGGCAAGACCGGCATCGCCCGAATTGGGAACGGCGCTCAGCACAATAATATCAAATACATCAAAATCCACACCTGTGGCGCTGGAAGCTATTTTGGTAACGGCAAATTTGCCTGATGCCTCAAAAGCATTTGTAAACGAATCGTCCCGAACATCGCCCAAGGTTGTAACGTAAGCCAATTTCTTTTTGTCGGTATCCTGTACGGTCAACGTACCCGAAAGAGGAGATGTAATCAACGAACCATCGGTAGAAGTTATCGAATAGCTGTAAGTACCTTCAGCCGTTGGTTTACCCGATATAGTAAGGGTTTTGGCAGTAGTATTGGGGGTAACGGTTATTCCGGCAGGAGCCGTAACGCCACCCGGCGACCATACAATAGTAGCCGCAGTAGCTGTACCGCCATATTTATAAACAATAGAAGTTATCGACTGATTGGGATAAACAGTTTGCGTGGTAGTAGCCGCAGCCGAAGTTAATTCGATTTTAGGTTCGGTAGCAGGAGCGCCATCTTCGAGCGTTGCACGCACGTAGGCGAGACGAAGAGTTCTACCGGTTCCAAGAGAAATATCTCCAGTTGGATTAATTTCATAAATTCCGGATGTTGTAGTCTCTTTTATGCTAACCTGTCGATATACCCTGAATGATTTCGTCCCGTCAGGAACATCTACCCCATCAACAACTTGTCCATTATTTCCGGCACGACAAGCAGGAAGACTACCAACTTTGTATCCGGTAATATTATTCGGATTAAATGGGTATTCATCCGAAAAAAGGAACGCCGGCTGTCCTGGATTGGATGTATTATCGGTTGTGCCATTAACTTTAACCGCAGTAATTACTTTGTCATCGCTATTGCTGGTAATAGTTCCTTCTAAATAGTATGTCTGACTTGTGGTCAATGCAGCACAAATATAAGTACCACTATTGGTATAAACATTGTTAGAAGCGTTATTCGTCGCAGCTCCACCACCAATAGTAAATTTCACTTCCGTCGTCTGACCGGAATAAACCGTATAGGCTGTGGTACCACTAACAAATAATGATCCGGAAGTAGCATTCGATGCTGAAGAACCATTATAATCTCTACCTAAATCCACATCGTCTTGTGCGAATGTGCTTAGGCTAACAGCCAAAAACATGGCCAATAAAATGTAAAGCTTTTTCATGATAAAATTGGTTTTAAATTAATTAAAAGCCCCCCCGCCCCCCGTAGGGGGGATCATAAAAGCCTCCCCCACAGGGAGGTTGGAGGGGCTGGTTATTTTAAACACAAATCCCGACGATGAGCCATACCGTCCACCTTGGGCGGCATTGAACAGGTATTCGGGTTTTCCGTTTTTCATTAATAACTGTGGACGTTCGAAGCGTCCGTATCTTTTCAGGTGAGCGGGAGCGGGCGATTCGGCGATGTAGGCTTCGGCGCCAAACCAGGCGATTTTTGGTTCCGACCAGTCGAGGCCGTTGTCCGATTCAAAAATCAATCCTGCCGAGTGGTCGAAATAACCCATATCGCGCATCAACATCTTGAATTTGCCGTCCTCTACATAGATGTAGGCATCTTCCACCTGCTTGTTTCCGCCATGCCCCGAGAGGTCAATCACGGGATTCCCTTCGTAGCGCTTGTATTCGCCTTCCACCTCGTCGGCGATAGCCAGTCCATACTTGCGGTTGGCGCGAATGTCGCCTTTTTCGTTCCTGTAGTCCTTTTCGTTCCACGATTTGTAATAGAGCCAAGCCTTCCCGTTTTGGGGATTGAGCAAAAATGCCGGATTGGTTGTATTGCAATCGTCCCACTCGCCTTTGTTTCCGGCTTCAAGAACCGGTTTATCGGAGCGTTTCCAAGGGCCGTACAACGATTTGGCGGTTGCCAGGCCAATGCGTTTGGTATATACCGAGCCGTCGCTATTCCCCATATAAAACAGGTAATAGGTTCCGTTGAGGTATTGTATGTGCGGATTGTGGCAGGTAGTAGCATCGAAGTAACCCGGGCGTGGAGCCAGTACTGTTTCCAGATAGACGTAAGGGCCTTCGGGCTTGTCGGCTACTGCATGAGCAATTTCGCACTTGTGTATCCAGCCGCCCATCTTGTACTTGTCGGGCCAGCGCGAGTAGAACACGTGCACACGGCCTTCGTTGTCGTATATGGGGGCGCAACACCACACATAATAACCTTCCGATTCCAATATCCGCCCAACAGGCTGCAGGCTACGGCTAAAATCCGATAGCTTACCGGCAGGATAGCGGTTGATAACAGCCGTATCTGTCTGGCTTTTGAGAATCGAGAAGTAAGGTTTCGTTTCTTTCAGGCTCAAGCTATCGCCGGAGGAAAGGGAAAGCCCTTTACCCTGCAAAGCAATAAACATCAGCGCTAAAAGAAATAAGCTTTTTTTCATTTTTGTTGTTGTTAAAAAGCCCCCCGTAGGGGGGATCCGGATCCCCCCTACGGGGGGCGGGGGGGCTGTTATTTTTTCAAATCATACTTAATAAACCAATTAGCCGGATTTTGCAGCTTTTGAGCTATTTCCTCGCGTTTGCCCAGCGGGTATTTTTCGCTTACCCTGTCGGCTACAAACGAAGGATCGTTCCAGCGTTTTGCCATACGAATGGCGGCATACAAGCCACGGGCTTCGCCACACGATTCGAGATAGGTTTCGTCCAGCACCAGCTTATCCAGGGCGTATCTCTTTTCTTCGAGTGTCAATGCTGCGTTTCTAACCACAGGGCCACCTACCTTAGCAAGACTAACCCGCGTTCTGACTCCGACATTGTATCCTTCCGTAGCCGAACTTATATAAAGCGTTCTCGGAAAATCTTCGAAAGGCGAAACAAAAGCTTTCACTTTCGAATCGTAATATCCTGCCATTCCGTCTTCGAACAAGGCCATCGCTTCGGTCAAACGGTCTTTGTAAGTAACATTGCCGGCGGCGTCCGATACTGCCCGTTCGACGTGCAACAAAGCTTCAACTAAAAACAAATGAATATCGGAAGCGCGGTAAATCTGCACAGGCGTTTCGCCACGGAAAACCTGAGCGGCGCCATCGCGGCTCGAGATATATTTCCACATCACCCAATCTCCATTTATAAACAAAAACGAAGCTGCATTGTCTCTATTTGTACCATCACCGCCAAAAGACCGGTTGGTATCGCCTGTTCCGGCTCCACTCTGTGCCTGTGCCCTGAATAAATCTATCGCCGCCTGTGTAGGACGCATCAGGTACTTGCACGAAGGACCGTTGTAGAAATAGTCAATCAGGTGATTGCTTTGGTTTTTGTCGTAATCGTACAGAAACAGGGATATAGTTTCGAGACGGGTATAAGTACGGAAGATTTTTTTCCAGTCGCCGTTATAATCGCTAAGGGTTATCTGGAAAGAAGGTTTAGATTCAGAATCTTCCAATCCGATACGCAGCATGGCGAATCCGTTATCAATTGATTTTTGGTAATTGCCTGCAAACAAATACAACTCGGTTAGCAAGGCTTCGGCCGGCGGGCAAAAGCGTTCCCATTGCGATTCGCTTGTGCTAAGGATTTCCGACCAGCGCACCCTGCCTTTACCGGTGATATTGCCAGTACGTCCATTGATTTTAATACCTGTTTCGATTAAAGTAATACATTTGTCGATTACCGCATCAAAACCAATCGTTGGGTATTGGGTAATATCCTTGTACTGGAGGAGGGGATCGTCCAACCACACCGCTTCGCCATAAATCTTCGCCAGCATCAGGTATGCCCAGGCTTTGTAGCGAAGAACACCACCTATCAGGGCATCGAATGTAGTTTGGTCGATGGCTGTCGGATTTTTTTCGTAATATTCGGTCACATGAGCCAGGTAGTCATTCGCATTGAGAATCACATCGTAGTATCCTACGGGGTTAGCAAACTCACTATGGCTGACATCGCTGTAGTTGTACAAATCAATAATTTCGTTTGTTGCATTCTGGGTTGGTTCGAGCAAGTTTCCGCGCAAGCCTTCGAGGTATATCGCCTGGTCGGCTACTGTTTGCGCTTTCGCCGCTACCCCCATATACCCCGAATACAACTCGGTAAGCGTGCTAGGGTAATCTTCCCCCAGCAATTTGTCATCAGGATTCACACCGAAAAAGTCATCGCAGGATGTTATCGACAATCCTAATAAAATGAAAATTAAAATATTAATATATCGTTTCATAATTGTTTATATTTTTTAGAATTGTAGATTAACGCCAAATTTCACATTCATCGGTTGAGCCACTTTTGCATAGTCGAAACCTTGCATGCTTGAGCTATACGAATACGAGAACTCAGGATCGAGGCCCAGGTATTTAGTCCATGTAGCCAGATTTTCGCCTGTTACATAAACAGTTCCTCCACGTACTATATTGAACAGGTTTTTGAAGTTGTAGCTCAATGTCAATTCTTTCAGTTTGACAAACGAAGCATCTTCAATCCATCTGTCGGAGAAGCGGCTATTGTTCATTGGGTCGCCGTAAACTGCTCTGGGAATATCTGTTACCTGGTTTTCGCTCATCCATCTTCTATTCACCGATATAAGCTGGTTTTCGAAGCTGTTGACCGACTCAAAGCTGCGTCTTACCGCATTGTAAGCCTTGTTGCCCTGGCTGTATGCAAAGTTGGCAGTCAGCGTGAAATCCTTGAAGCTTACCGATGTATAGAACCGTCCGAACACATTGGGATTTGCATCGCCCAAAATCACGCGGTCTTTTTGGTCAATCACGCCATCCCTGTATTCGTCCACAAAGCGCACATCACCGGCGCCGAAAGAAGCTCCTGCATAGGTTGTAAGGCCACCGTTGGCGATAGCTTCCTGTGCCGAAGCAAACACGCCGTTGGTTTTGTAACCATAGAAGCTATAAGCCGATTCGCCTTTGCGGCTGATAAGCGCCGAACCGTCGGCCAGTTCGATAATCTTATCCGATTCGCCACCCAGGCTCAAAATTTCGTTCTTGTTTTGTGCAATAGTACCGCCAACTAACCAGCTCCAGTTTTTGTTTTTGAAAACATAGCCCTGCAAACCAACTTCCACGCCTGTGTTTTGTATTTCGGCCAGGTTGTCGTAAGTAGAATTAAAACCAAATACGGGCGAAATCATCTTGTCGAGGATAACATCGGTAGTTTTGCTCTGATATACATCTACTGTCAGATCCACGGCATTGTTTAAAACGGCCACATCCAATCCAAGATTAATTGTTGCTGTTTTTTCGGGAACAATTTTGGTATTGGCAATACCCTGGCGTACGATACCCGACAACTGTTGGAAAGTTTGATTGATGAAATAATATTCGCTCATCATAGAGGCATAGTTGCTGTTTCCGGTCAACGAATATTCGGCGCGGAGCGTCAATTTATTCAACAAAACTGAGTTCGACAGACCCGGCATGTTTTTGATGTTCCAAGCAGCGCTCAGCGATGGATACACATAAAAGCGGGTAGCATCGGGGCCGGTAGATGAAGCGCCGTCGTACGACAGGTTCAGGCCTCCATAAATCAGGTTGTTGTAGTTGTACTCGGCTTTGCCGTAGAAATTCATCCAGTTCCACAAGTCGATGTATCCGTAATCATTACGGCCTACGACCGAAACATTTCCTAAATCCCTGTAATAATCGGATGCGGTATTCATCCCTGTACCCAAGTCAAACTCGCGATGGGTTTGCATCATTTGCCAACCCAAAGAGGCTTTTAAATTGTGTATATCATTAATCTTCTTTTTCCACGAACCATTCAGGTTGAAATAGATGTTTTGCGTTTCTTTTACACCATTGCGTACGGTATTGTTGGCCAAACCATCCGAAAGAGGCATGATAGACCTGATTGTTACACCCGGTATAAACGCTTTCGCGTTGTTGAAGTTGTAGAAAAAGCCCACCATTCCGGTCAATTTCAAGTCGGGATTCACGGTATAATTAAAGCCGCCATTCATGATTACGTCATAAGTTATCGCTTTCAGCTCGGTTGTTTTCACCACAGCCAGGGGATTACTTACACGGTCGTTTTCATAAAATTTACCTTCCATATCCTTTATGGTCGAAAAATTGGGCAATTCGTGATTAAACTGGTCTTCTTCATACGGGCTTTTCAAGGGCGATTTAGCTAACGCCGCCAAAATAGGATTGGTTTGTTTTAGCATTCCCTGTTCCTGATAGTCGTTTGTAAGATAGGCCATCGAAATGGATGCAAACATATCTATCTCTCTGGATATATTTACATTGGCATTCAAACGTGCGTGATACCGGCTGAGGTTGCTGCCGTCCACCGTTCCGCTCTGATTCAAATATCCCAGCGAAAGGTCGTACATGGCTATCGCATCCCCACCCTTTATTTTCAACAAATTGTCGGTAACAAGGGCCGGCGTGTAGATTTTGTCTTGCCAATCGGTGTTGCCGTCATACATAAACTTGTAATAATAATTCGGGTCGTCTTTCAAAAAAGGAAACGTACTCAATACATCGGCCGGGTCGGGATAGTGAGTCAAAGCGATGTTACCTATGTAAGCTTTGTAATCATCGGCTTTCATCACAGGCAAAGTAGCCGTATTGCTCGACACACCGTATTGCCCGATAAACGATACTTTGGTTTCGCGGTCGGATGCATTATCGGTTTCGATAAGGATAACGCCGTTGGAACCCAGTGAGCCATAGATAGAAGCATCGCCACCTCTGAGATAGGTAACATTCTGAATATCGTTCGGGTTCAATCCGTTAAGAATGCTGTTTGAATAACCGTTAACCACATACGAATCTTCCATATCGCTCACGTAGGGCACGTTATTAATTACAATCAGGGGAGCCGAGCTACCTACAAACGATTTTATCCCTCTCGAATTGAGATAACCGCCTTCGCCCGGCGCACCGCTCTTCATTACGGTTCTTAAACCCGGCAGCGAGTTATATATCGCCTGTTCGACTGTTATACTCCCTTTCGCAAAACTCGACTTATCGATGTTGTTAATGGCCGAAGATTTATTTTGCAATTCGTCTTTGTCCATGTGCTTCAGCAAAGTTTCGCTGTAATTGTATTTATCAACAGGGATAAGGCTCGCTACAATCTGGGTTCGTCCCATAATTGGTTGCTTGTAGGTGTAATAACCCGGCGACCATATTTCTATATTGGCGGCCAAGTCCGGCGCTTCCAGCACAAAATTACCCTCACTGTCGGTTTGCACAGAGTTTGATGTTCCCGATACCGAGACAACAGCGCCGGCCAATGGTTGGCCATGCGACAGGGAGGATACAACCTTCCCTGTCAACTGACGTTTTTCCTGAGCATAACCGGCATGGATATTAAATAAGAGGATTCCTACTAACGTAAGAACTTGTATAATTTTATATCTTTTCATAAATCGCATCATTTTTAATAGTTATTGGCTGTTGGTAGCAACGCCCAGTGATATATCTGCAAAGTTTTTGCGGCAGTTGTACTATAAAGCTTATTAAATTTCACCTTTATGTGGAAAGTTTCCAAACCATCACCTTCCAGGTTAACCGTGCCAACCTTTCCGCCATGTCCGTTCCACTTACCAATACCGCCACTATACTCTGAGGTAACGTTGTTACGGTCGTAGTTCCATGGGTTGGAAGCCTGAACCTGAAGTTCCGCCTTCAAAACAGGCCAATCGTCCGGCATCGGGTCGTTCCCCGAATGGAAAGATATATCCACAAAAGCATGGTCGCTACTGCGGAATCCCATATAGAGGTCGTATTCTCCGGGTGGCACCTTCATTACAGCAGCTTCTCCGGTTGCGGCGTTGTAACTGATGGGTGGAAATTCGGCCGAAAATTCATCCGAAGAATCGGCTATACCGGTCAGTTTCAAAAGATAATAGAATTGTATCGGGGTGTTAGCCGGCGTACCATCTCCCTTGAAGATTTCGATACCACCATCGGATCTGGCTGTATCAAGTCCCTTAAAGATGTACAACGAGGCTCTTTCTTCTTCGGTCAGGTATTCGTAGTAGTGTACCAACGATTTCATTCGTTTGAGGTAAAGATTATTCGGTATCTTCATTTTAGTTACCTTATAAACCACTCCATTACTCAATTCATCGGTATTCACTTCATCCACTTCTTGCACGGTAGTCCGCCATACTTGTCCGGCAGCCGATTTTAAATCAACTGCTTCGTGGTAATCGCTTACCAGTCCGTTATGGAAAATAGCTCCCTTTATCCAGTTGATTGCCAAAAGTGTATCGGCCTGAGTATAATCTGTACCCATCGCGCCGTAGGCGTTTTGCATGGCTGCATAACAATCTTCAATAACCTGATTGCTGGGCAAAAACATGGTGAACTGTTTAAATTCGCTGCTTATGTCTGCTTTGTCGAACATGGGGTTGGTGTAATAAAATACCGAGTCGTAAACAATATTCCCCGACTTATCAACCGAAACAGGCGTACTGTTTACCCTGTCGAACATCCGCACATTGTAGCTAAGAATTGAGTCGCGGATAATTGAGTAATCGTCTCCAAGTGTTTCTACATAAGCAAACATATTGGTCAATGGCCGCATCAGTTCCGGAATTTCGTGAACCACCCCGTTTTTGAAACGTTTGCTGGATAGTATTTTCTGTCCGTTCGCATAAAAATCGTCTCCTTCTTGCGAGATGGTTACATATATGCCATTCATACACATGATTCTCAAACCTTGTTTCAGTTCGGTTTGTCCAAAGGCGAGATTACAAATATGGTAGCCGCCCAGCAATGAATCGGATAGATTTTCGTACTCCGAGTCATCGTAGTTTTCATTCTTTACCGCAAAAACCGTCAGATACTGATTTTTACTCATTTCATCGGCAAATTTGGCAGATTTAAGGAGATCATAAAACTGAGAATAGGAGCTTTCGTTATCAAAATATTCCTTCAAAGTTTGGGTAGATACGTCTTCGTTGTCAACATTACTATTGTAGTGCTTATCCCACTCGTCCGAACAGGATATGAATATGAATGCACTTGCTACTAATAATAAAAATATCTTTTTCATAATTACAATAATTTATGTGTTTATAGCCCTATTTAATCAGCGGGTACAAATTCTATATAATCCAATACGATTTCAACATTATCCGTTTGGAGAATACGCAGAGTGTGGCTGGTGGTTGTGTTAAACACCACATTGCCTATTACAACCGTTTGAAGGGAGGCAGACGTTGTCAGTCCGTTAGTTGCCGCTTCAACACCAACATAAGCGCCATCCACCGTGATTGCTATCTTACCGCTTTTTGTCAGGTTAGATGAGCCTGCACTAAGACAGCGTACTTTCAGGGTGTAGTTGCCTCTGAGAATAGTCGGCGACTGCATCTCAATCCAGCCAAACAATTTGAGGTTCAACTTCAAGGCATCATGATTCATCGCTTTATTTCCTTCCGAATCTTTTTTGTACATGCCGTATCTAACAGATGAGTTCAAGACATCAAAAGCAGCCGTTTCCCATGTGTAGCAATTAACTTTACCTACTTCGATGTTACGATTAACATCATCTTTTTCCTTTGGTGTACGGTAATCGCTAAATAAATCGGCCAAGTCGGAATAGTCGGTCAGTTCCCAGGTTACATTCGCCAAATCGGGAACAATAACAAACATCGGGTCATTTATCACCTGAACAATACCGTTTTTGGTATTGATATTAGGAACAAGTATCGAAATGCCTTTTCCGGTTGCTTTGCGGTAGTTGATATACAAACTATTATCGCGTGCCGAAACATTTATCAACTCGCCGGAAGCCGAGGTTTCGATATTTTTCGATGTGGAAGTGCCCGAAAATTCGGATAATTGGTCTAAATCCCACAACTGGTCGAAAATACGATACGATACATATTTGTTCAAGGCATTGTCGGGGTCGGTATAGTTTTGATCGGCAGCGCCTATCGCAGCTATCAATTCGCTTGCATTGTGTATTCCATTTTCGACAAAAGCCGAATTTGGCGTCAAGAACAAGGTGTAGTTGACTTTAACACCTCCAATTCTTATACTCGACAGCAAGGTTTTGTAGCCTGTTATATCGAGGAGTTCGGCAATGATAGAATATTCGGGCGCACTGGCTATATCCCAGATAGTGGCCGTGATAGGAATCAAAACCTGATTTATTCCCTGAATAATTCCGTTGGTTGTTTTCACATCCAGGTTATCGACATGGGCTACGCCGTTTACATAAATATCGCTACCGCGGTATTCGATAGACAGACGGTCGCCGGAAGCCGTTGTATCGGAAAGCACTCCAACACTAAACGTATTCTGGTCGTAAACAGTACCGGCTATTGTGTGATATTTCACCAATAATTCGGCTTCAGCCTTTGGAAGAGCGCTAACAGAAGCGTATCCGTGATTTGCCAAATAGGTTTCCACCGCTTCATTCGAAGGGATGAAAGCCGTATAAGATTTGCTCAGGTTTAGTGTGGAATACATACCTGCCTGATTCAACACATCGGCCCATTTCGAATAGTTTTTATTTCCGTCCAGTGTCAACCAGGTGGCAATCGGATATTCTCCCACGGCAGGCACTATATCGCCCTTATTTGGGTCTTCACACGAGACGAGCAACAACATTGCACATATAAATATTGCTATTTTTTTCATAATACTCTTTGTTTTAATTTTTGTTACCATACAAGTTTGTGTAGTAGGAATTTTGTTCCAACAAATGGTTCGATTGCATTTCATCCAGATTAACAGGTAAATAGTGCGAACCTTCGTTCAGCAATTTTGCACCTGCAGTTCCCCAGTCCATAGGACTCAACGTAACTAAAATTTCGTTAATCATCCACGACTTGTACTCGTAATTGTTTCTCCGAGCTATCCGCAACAAATCGAACCATGATTTACCTTCGCCACAAAATTCGCGTATTCTTTCCTCATATATAAAAGTCAACATTTCGATCTCGCTGGAGAATGGCGGCAATTGCGGCTCCACTATGCCGGCACGGGTGCGTACAAACTGGATGTCGGCCATCGCTTCGTCATAATAATCGTTGCCTTTCATCGTGTAAGCTTCCGCCCTCATCAGGTATATTTCGGCAAGGCGGTAGATAATGAAATTCTGGTCGTATTCGTTCGAAGCTCTAACAGCAGCAACACCACCATTAGCCACCGAATTAACACCTACAAACTTCCATATTTTTGTTTTTCCGCCATCCACATAAAAGGTGCCACCATTCCCCCTTACATCGCCGGCAAGCTGGGTATTGTTTAACAGATACGAAGCGAATGATGAAGGTGAATAATACCAATTGACAGAGAACCAGTCGAAAAATTTATTGGTTTGTCCCTTGGTGTAATTGTATTGTATTTCGAAAATACTTTCGTTTGAATTGCCGGGGAAAAAGTTTGTAAACCAAAGGTCTTTCGAAATCATTCCCACGCGTCCCGAACCTATAATCTGTTCGCAAGCGCTGATACATTTATCGTAATCGCCTTCCCACAGGTAAATATCGGCCAAAAGCGCCAGTATCGACCATTTGGTAGCTCTTCCTTTGGTATTCACCTGGTTGTAAACATCTGATTCGGGATAAAATTCCTTGGCTGTATTCGACTTGAGTACGGCGGTCAGGTCTTCTTTTATTCTGGTCAGTATTTCTTCTTCCGTAGAACGTGCCACATCAAATGTATTTTCATCACTCACGTATGGTTGCGTAACAAGCGGAACATCCTTAAATGTTCTTACCAGGTAGAAATAAGCCAACGAACGTTGAAAATAAGCTTCGGCAAAGTATCCATTCATTTCCGATACGGTAAACGAAGGGTCTATATCAACCACTTCGGGCGCATATTTCAGTACCGAGTTGGCCATATTTATCACCTTATACATGCAAGCCCATTGGGTCAGTTTATTCGACTCCCGTACCCTCAATTCTTTTATTTCTCTGGCGGCGTCCAGTTCGGATGTGGTAACATTACCGGTGTAATCAATATCCGTACCACGGGCTTCGCCCCAAGCATAAAGGTAATCGACACTTTCGCGCAGTTTCACGTAACCGGCTGCAACCACCGATTCCACATCGCTTTTCGAGTTCCAGTACTGGTCGGATGTCTGCGCATTATCGGGGAACAAACTCAGATAATCGTCGCACGCAGGAAACATCACCGAAGCGAGTACCAAAAGCAGAACTATTTTAATTTTTTTCATAATCAAAAATCTATTAATAACTAAATGAAAGACCAAATAAAAATCTCATTGCCTTAGGGGTATAGGAAGCATCCTTTGCTACCTGATAAATACGTTGATCATAGTCTCCATCGGCGCTTAATTTCACTTCAGGATCTTGTCCGGTATATTTAGTCCATGTAAACAAGTCGTATGCTGTGCAATAAACCATCATCCGGTTTATTCCCCATTTGCTCAACATTTCCCTCGGCAGATTGTACCTCAAGGTTACGTTTTTCAAACGCAAAAACGAAGCATCTTCAACAAAGCGGTCGGAACCCAGGTAGTTATATCCTCTGTCGTACAAAGCGCGAGGTATATCGGTATTATCGCCTTCGTGCTTCCAGCGTTGCAACACGCGCATACTCTGATTGCGTTCGCCATACATGTTTTCGGAATCGATGCGCGTTTTGTTAATTACTTTTTGTCCTACCCTGGCATGGAAGAAAGCGCTGAACAGGAAGTTTTTGTATTTAACTTCGAAGCCACCGCCACCGGTGAGTAAAGGATTGGAATTGCCCAGGTAAACAAGGTCGTAGCGGTCAATCACGCCATCGCCGTTCACATCTTCGTATTTTGCATCACCCGGGTGAACTTCCTGATCTATATTGATCATGTGTGCCGGTTTGCCATTGATGTCGTGTATCAGATTACCCGCCTTATCGCGAGCATAAGTTTCTTCTTCGTTTTGATAAACGCCTTTGTATTTGTATCCATAAAAAGCGCCGAGCGGATCGCCTATTCGTATATTGTAGGCATAGTATCCGTTTTTGGCTTCATACATGTACGAATACAAGTTATCGGGCATTTGTTCTACTTTATTTTCATTTTGAGCCAGGTTGAAATTGACCGATACTTGCCAGTCTTTATTGCGGAAAGCCTGGTAATCGGCGCGAAATTCCCATCCTTGGTTCGACAAGCTACCCGAGTTGTAGTATTTTACGTTTGCGTAACCCGAACTTGAAGGGATAGAAATTTTTTCGTTCAACAAGTCTTTTGTTTTACTTTTATAAACATCGGCCACAATCGAAAGTCTATCGTTCAGGAAGCTGGCATCAAGACCAAGATTTTGTTGAGTAGAAGTTTCCCACTTCAGGTTATTCAACTGAATCTGATTCGGTTCTACCGCCGCCATGTCGATGTATCCGGGAGTGATGGCTTTAAACGTACCGATGTAGGCATAAGAGCCGCTAGGCGTTTTACCGCTTTGTCCCCAGCTGGCGCGTATTTTGAGGAACGACAGCCATTCCTGCGATTGCAGAAATTCTTCTTCGCTCGGCACCCAAGCCAGACCGATGGTTTTGAAACCGGCCCAACGGTTGTGCGAACCCATTGATGAGTTCCCTTCTTCGCGATAGCCTCCGTTAATCATATACCTTTCTTTGTAGGCATAATGCAGGTTGGAGTTAAATCCTACGCTGCGTGTCTGAGACGAGCCTGATGCAAGTTTTGCGATGGTACCTCCGGCAGTAGGGTCGGAAGTAGCAGGAGAAGCATTTCCGCTGATTTCGCTGGCATAACTCGACGAGTTACCTTCTTCGTTTTCGATAGAAGCGTTGGCTGTCAACTTATGATCTTCGCCAAAATATCCCTGATAAATAAGCGAGTTTTTAATGTAGATGCTTGTATTGTCGGAAACGTTATCGGCGCTGCGGTTAAAATATTCGAAAGTCCAGGGGGCTCCCGATACGCTTTGCGGCAAGAATTTCTTCGTTTTATTTTTCTTGAGATACAAACTGGCTGTACCGCGATAATCAAGTCCTTTCAAGAGTTTGTAATGCAAATCGAAGGTGAAGCGGCTGTCGGTTGCAACTGTCCGGTTTATTGATTCGTTTACCATTGCCACCGGATTAAATATTTCCGACAACTCGCCACTACTGCCTTTCACCGTCAGGTCTCCCTGAAAATAATTGGATGGCGTAAAGTATTCGTTTGTCCGCCTGTTGTTTTTGTCGATGTAGTAAGGACTCATGTTAGGCATCTTGTTAAGAGCATGTCCACGCGGGCTGTTCCAGTTGGCATCTTTGTCGGAATTGACAAAGGCAAAGTTGGTGGTAATATCCAATTTGTTCGAGAACTTGTAGGTCAGGTTGAACGAGGTATTGATACGCGACATAGCCGTACCAATAGTTGTACCGTCTTGGGTGAAAGAGCCGACAGAAAAACGATATAGGGCCTTTTCGCCACCACCCGACATCGAGAAGTTGGCTTCGAAACTTTGTTCGGGTTGAGTAATTTCACTTAACCAATCGGTTTCCTGATTGTATTCGTCGAAATACACCCAACTTGGGTCGAAGCCGATTTCTTTTGTATCGTACAACAATTTCAAATAATTCTGACTTTGCGCCGATGATACGCCTAAATCGCCTATGGTGTTCCATATTGCATCCTGAACCATTGCCACATACTGCGAAGATTTCAACATCGGGATGGTGTTCCGTTCTTTACCATAACTGTATTTCGCATCGAAAGTCAGCATAGTTTTTCCGGCCGAACCTTTTTTGGTTGTAATAAGCAATACCCCGCTCGAGCCTTTCGAGCCCCAGATGGATGTTGCCGCTGCATCTTTCAATACCTCTATCGACTCGATGTCGTTGGGCGGAATATTCAGCAAAGCTCCGAAATCTTCGGTGTTGGCGGTTGCAAATTCAAAGTCGTCATTGATAGTTGTAGGATAAGGAACCCCATCCACTACAATAAGCGGGTCGTTTGATGCGCTCAACGAAGAAGTACCACGGATGCGTATCGAACTGGAAGCTCCCGGTTCGGCGCTGGTGATAATATCCACGTTCGACATACGTCCCTGCAAGGCATCCTCAATAGAACTTACCGGGGCTGTTTCGAGCATCGACATTTCTATTTTTTGAGTAGCAGCCACAAACTCGCGCTGTGTCAAGCCCGATTGGTTGCGTTCCTGAACTTTAGCGATAACTTCCACGCCCGTGAGTGTGTAAGAATCGTCTTCAAGTGTTGCATTCAGTACGGTCTGACCGTTGTATTTCACTTTTTTGACTTTGTAGCCAATCATGGAAAATACCACCGTCATATTATTATCTTTCGGAACCTGCAATCTGTAATCGCCATCCAGTCCGGTCATTGTACCGACCAAAGACCGCTGGTCTTTATTTTCAATATATACGCTGGCTCCGATAACAGTCTCTCCGGTATTGTCTTTCACGACACCCGTCAATATGCCTTGTGCACTCGATGCAAATGAAACAAAGAGGCAACATGTTAATATAATTATCGATCGAAAAATTCTCATATCTATATTCTTTTTCATTATTCAAACTCTAATAAGCCATCAATCTGATAAGCAGCTCCATCGCCGTAGATATACGGGAATACCGATACAACATTGGCGATATTGCCTTTGGCATCTCTTACCTGTATAGCCGAACCGGTGTCAATAATTGTCAACTTGGTTGGAACTCTGCCCGCATTAACCTTGTATGTGTTTAATTCTCCCTGAACGCCGGCGCCAGGGAAAGGATAATCGGCCAGAGAACTTGTAGCCACATTCACAAAGTAATATTTCAAATAGTCGGCCAAAGCGGCTTCATCCGTAGGAATTTTTCCGGTAGTTTTTCCGGCTGCAATGGCATCATTGGTAGGCACAAACACAATGAAGCGATCTAACAGGAAGCTGAACGGTGGAGTCGTCAGATTAAACTTGGCGGTTGTCAGCAAATCTTTGAACGAAGTGAATGTAGGAGGCGTATTCCTCATTATCTGATCCCTGAAATAATTGGCATCGGGCAATAAGGCGATAGCATCTTCTCCGTATAATTCGTAAGCTGTTCCGTTGTAAGCATCATATATTTTCTTAACATTGGGCGCTCTGTTCGACAAGTTGTTATAAACATCCGAAGAGTAAACCTTGGCAGGGGTGGTACTTTCGTCGAGTAACAAGTACTGGTACGGAGTCAGCGTTTTATAAATTTTGCTGGTACCCGAACTTGAGATTAGCCTGGCTCCCACATGGTTGTTTGTAACCTGAACCATACGAGACACGCTTAAGTCATCATAACCTCCCTCATTGTTTTCAATTTCTATCGTTTGCTTTCCGTACAAATTAGGATTGTTATCGGAATACTGCAAACCATAACTATTAATCATGGTATTGGTAATTAAGGTATGGTCGGTAGGTATAAACAGCGCCAACTGAGCGTTATCTGTCATCAAAGACGGAACAAGGTTTGCCTTGTCCATCATGTGCAAAAACGCGGTATAGTCCGGATTGCGGAACAACGGAGCCGTAACGCTTTGGAACATACGCGGAACGTTCACACTAGTCAAACCATATACTGTACCGTTTGAGCAAATCTTCCTCAAGCTGGTGTTTACCGGATCGAAACTGATAGGTGTTCCGAAATTGGTTATAATCTTCCCTCTTGTAATTTCTTCGGGGAAAACAACATCACCTTGATAGGCATGATTAAGCAACAAATATTTCAATGGAATAAACGGCACATCTTCTATCGAAGTATAATAATCTTTCCAGAACGAATCGAAGAAAGTTTGTATAGCTGCATTGCTAGGCGCAAATACGTTGTATGTCCAGCGACTCAAAGACTTAATATCATTGTATGTCGGCACATAATCCACTTCGGAGGTTGTCCATTCCGAAGCAATGAGTGGAAGCGACAAATGAAAATGAGTATAAAGCGTATCGCCCGGGCCACCGTAATCGGCCGTAGCTCTCGGATCCATAATGTAATAGGTAAAGCGGTTGTACATGCTCAGGAAATCGGAATATTCCGATGAATTTTTCAATTCGTCATACACCGTTTCGAGTGGTTCTACCACTTTGTCCACCACATAAACATATCCGTTATCGGCAACAATGGCGTATTCGCTCACCGATGCGTTAGAAACAACAAAACCGCCATTTTGGCCTGTCCATTCACTTTTGGGATAAAAATATTTGTAGTTGTAAGCCGCATCAATGCCTTTCGTACTGAAAAACCAGGACGATAAAACGGGCACAAAACGGTCGTTGTGATATACCTTTCTGCTTCTGGCAGCCTGGCCTGGCTCAACGGTCGGATCGTTTTCTATCGAAATAGTATCTTTACTCTTGGTTCGGAACTTGTAGTACATACCGGCATTTTCGGCAGCAAATTGTTCCGTAGTGGTTAATCCATCCGGCTGATAATTAGCTAACTTTTGCTTGTCGTACGAAAACCAAATCAGGTGATATGCAACCACCTTTTCGAGTACCTTTTTAGGAACATCGTTCAACGAACTGTAGCCGTTTGCAACAAACCAAGCTTTAAAAGCTTCGTCGGTAGGAGCAATTACTGTAATAATACCTTTTCCGCTGATCATGGTGGTGTAGCCAACCTTATCGACGGCTTCGAGGAAAACCGAAAAATTTCCCTTTTTCTCCAGAACTTCTTTTGCGTTTCCCTTCAACCATCCGGGAACCTCATAATACTTGTCCAGTTCTTCTTCGCACGAACTAAATAAGAACAAGCATAAGAGCAGACAAAATCCTGATAATTTCAAATCAATTTTGTTTCTCATAGAACGTTAATTAAATTGTTATAACTGTATTGGTCTTTATTCTTTTTCATGATAAAATATGCTTTTAAAGCGTTTTCTGTGTTATGTTTTCATTTTCTTACTGTCATTAATTTAGGTTTAGGTTAGGTTATTAATCATTATTTATTTCTATTTTAGCTTACAAATCAAATGTTAACAGCTTCATTTTCAATGGTTAATAAAGAATCACAAACACGCAGCCCTGTATTATTTAATGGCACAGATTTGTGGTTACTACATCTCTCGTTACAAAAATATGTAATCGGTTATATTGTTAGGGGTGATTTTTTGACTTAGTTAGTTTAACACCCCATTTTTATGATGCAGTTTCAGGTTCAAAGTTTCAGGTTCAAGGTTTTGTGTAGAGACGTGGCGCGCCACGTCTCTACTGAGAGGTTCTGCAATGCTTGGGTTTTGTGCCATAGCTGGGAGATTGCGGGTCGGAGCCCGCAATGACAGAAAGCATTGTTCCTTGTTTTTGCCGGACAAATGTCTGTATTTTTTTCTGGCGTAGTATTTTGAGGCCTTAAATTTATTTTATGAATTATTCTTTTTCAATGATTAACCATATCTAACTAAATGGGGGGGGTAATTCTGAAATATTGTTATATATTTGTCATAATAAAAATCACTAAAACAATTAAGTATGAAAACGAAACAACTTTTACTGTCAGTATTTGCCGTATTGTTGGCAAATACGGCGTTTGGACAAACTGCATTGGTTTCGGACAGCAATGGAAATTATAAGATTGGGGAAGATTTGGTTAGCGGATCAGCCTGGGGATATGGAAAAATGCTGAATTTTTCGGGCTGCGAATGGAACACCGACCCTGTGTGGATGGCCAAGTATGCCGTAAGCAGTGATGTTTCTGAATTTAGAATTGGGTTAGGGGATGATGATGCCGACAGGCTTGTTATCGGTCGTGTTACAAATTTCTCGAACCTTGCCATGTATAGTTTCATGACAATTGGAGACAAAGTAGGCATCGGCACCGACAACCCCTACTACAAGCTGGATGTGAACGGCACGCTCAGGGCAAGGGAAATAAAAGTAAACCTCAACACAGGCGCCGACTTTGTTTTTGACGCCAACTACCAGCTAAAATCGCTCAACGAAGTGCATAGCTTTATCAAGGAAAACAAACACCTGCCCGAGATACCCTCTGCCGCCGAGATGACAAGCGGCGACACCGACTTGGGCGTATTGCAGGTAAAGCTGCTGCAAAAAATTGAAGAACTGACGCTGTATGTTATTCAGCAGAATGACGAGATACAAACATTGAAAACGGAATTGAAAGAATTAAAAACAGCTAAATAGCGGAGGGTAAAAATTATGAAAAAGATATTATTTATATTGACAGCCCTGTTTGTCCTGACTACCGGAATGAGCGGCTGCGATAAGGAAGAGGAAAAAAAGGCGCAAATAATTCCGTGCAATCCTGAAACAGAATATATTCGGGATATTGATAATTTTGAAGCTGTCATATTCCGAGAAGAGCCTAACGGTCTTGTATCTACTCCGTTCATTGCGTTATACGGAAGTAATAATCTGATAAGTGCAGTTATGAAAGAATACGAATATGAATCGGATATGGTCAAGTATATTACTACGTATGGTATTTGTAATTGTCCTTTATACGTTAAAGACTGGGAAATACCAGAAGAAGGGTTGCCTATCGTATTAAGTGGAAAATTGTATGAGTACAATGGATCACGTCCTGCTGTAGCGGGTCCAATTCATATATGGTATATACTAGAGTTATCAACCATTCAGAAAAAAGAATTATGAAAAAGATATATATGTTTTTTGTGGCCCTGTTTTTTGTGGCAATGGGTGTTGCTGGGTGCGGGGATGATGAAAAGAATACACCTAAAAGCGTTGAAATTCAGGATCTATCATTAGAGCGGGTTTCATATTTTTGCTGGGAAAATATTGAATTGAACAAGATTTATTTGATAAATTCTGAGCAAGAATTAAATCGGTATTTTTCTTGTAGAGGTGACGATATTCCTGCTATAGATGTCAATTTTGACGACTATTCGTTGATTATTGCTCATGGAGTTGCTACAGGGGGAATTGGTATTATTAAGAAAGAAGTGGTACAAATGGGTCATAATAAATACAATTTGAATATAGATATAACACTTAACCTTACAGATGTTGCGGGAGAAAATTGGCAAGTAGCCTCATTGATACCAAAGTTACCACAAGAACAAAATACGGTATTCTCATTAAACATTAATCAACATTATTAAATATTATTAGTTATGAAATGGAAATATGTTTTATTGATATTTGTGTTTTTGTGCTTTAAATTATATACACAATCCCTCGTTTGGCGCAAGTTTGTAACTTGTGCCTGATATTCAGGTAGTTTTCAACTACCAAAAGTTGCAAATTTTTTAATTTACGAATACAAGTAAACGGATTAATAAACAAATAAAAATATACGAATTATGAAAAAGATATATATGTTTTTTATTGCCTTGTTTTTTGTGGCTGTAGGTGTTGCTGGATGTGGGGATGATGAGGATAAAAAAGATTCAGCAATTCACCTTGGTGATGCGTTTACGGTAAAGATCAATGAATCAATTACACTTATGACTGAAAATAATGATGTTGAATTAACTATTGGTCTCAAGAAAATTTTAAATGATGGGCGTTGTTACAAATCGCAGTGTGAATTATCCTACGGCAGTCGTGCAGATATTCAAATATCTGTTACTAAAAATGGGGAGACATCAGATATTGATTTGTCGATTTGGGGTTGTATTGACGAAGAAAATGAGAATAGTAATGCCTATAAAGATACGCTGGGATACAGAATTCGGTTATTACGGCTTGATCCATACCCTGATGAGGGCACAAATAATAATCCGCTAGATTATAAATCAAAATTAAAAATTAAAAAGTTATGAGAACTATAAAGTGGAGTTTGCTTTCTTTAGTTTTTGTGTTTATGAGTCCAACAATAATGGCACAAAGTTTTTGTGCAACAGCATCTGATATTCCCGATATTTTGCAAACAATTCCGTCCACTCAATTTCAAATAGTGCAAAACACATATACAGTCAAAATATTTTTACACATAATACGGAGGACTGATGGAACAGGTGGGCAGACTCAAACCGAAATAAATATGGCGTTAAGCACGTTAAACTCTGATTATGAGAATCATGGAATTAGTTTCTCTTTGTTGGGAATAGATGAAATAAAAGATAATGCGACTTATGATAGAACAAGCTTTAGTGGAGACAATAATGGTGATGGCAAATTTGATAATTTTAGTCCAAATTCCCATGGGGATGCCATTGATATTTATCTTTTTGCTAATGATAAGTTAGACTTTGGATTAGCGAGTGGCATACCCGGCACAGCATTAGTAATAGGAGGTAATGCTTTTGGGAGTAATCTTGCCAGTACCCATACATTGTCCCATGAAGTGGGACATTGTTTGGGTTTGTATCATACTTTTCATGGTTTATGTGAGTCCGGATGTGCAGAATTACCTAATGGGAGCAACGGGTCTTCATGTGGAGACTTTGTAGCAGATACGCCAGCGGATCCTCAAACATTTCAGGTTAACCAAAATACTTGTACTTGGAATGGTCTAACATGTTCAGGAGCAAGTGGAAGTCAATACAATCCTAATATTCACTTAATCATGGCTTATGTCCCGCCAAGCTGTATGCAATATCATACATCCGGTCAAGGTTCAAGAATGAGGACAACAATAGCAAATTCTTCATTATTACAAAATGTGGCAAATCCATGTCCATATGTCTTTATATATGATAGAACATATCCAACAGCCATTGAGTATTTCTTAGGTAGGCATAATTTCACCGTTACCGGCTGTTCCATCGAAATGACCAACACAACAATAAATGCAGGTAACACCGTCAACATCAATTCGCAACACGGCGTAACCATCGGCCCCGATTTCTGGGCAAAACAGGGTTCCAACGTTACCATCACAGCAGCCCAGGCTTCCCCCAGCCTGTCATCCGCCAAAGTTGTGGACGACCCCGAAATAGCCACCTCGCTGGAAGAAGCAGTAACAACGCAAAATCCAAGCGAAAAGTTCGATTTCACCGTATATCCCAATCCCAATGACGGGAATTTCACGGTGGAGTTGAGTGGCGAGGTACAGCCCTACACGGTGGAGATTTACAATGCCTCGGGCGGTATGCTGGGCAAAACCAGCTGCGATGCGGAGGCGGTAAATATCAACCGGTCCGATTTACCCCAGGGTATCTACTACGTCAGGCTGTTGATGGGTAAAGAGGTTGCTACCAAAAAGGTGGTGATAAAGTAAGCAGAAACGCTCGTCGTACGTTATAAAAACCGCATCCCGAATAGTATTCGGAATGCGGTTTTTACAATCGCCATACGGGGCTGTCTCGAAAGTATTTTTGAACGCGAATTACGCTGATTACGCGAATTATCGCAATTTATTTATGGTTGAAATTCAATTAGATAAGAGAAATATATAGCGCTTATTTGCGTAAATCTGCGTAAATCGCGTTCTTTTGAGACAACCACCTCCATTAGTCGTATTATTCCCATTGGCACATTATTCTCATTATTCCATATTAGCTCTTCTTCCCCCTGAATTTCTCCCTGTTTCCAATAACGTTTCTCACATACCTCACGGTTTCGGTTCCTCTGAAATAGCCGTTTTTGCAAACCGGGTCGTTGTAGTATTCGGGTTTGCTTTTCAGTTCGATGTATTTTTCTACGCTTTCCCAGTTGTCGGGGTTGTCGCCGTATTTTCTGGCTAAGGCGCGGGCATCGTATATGTGTCCGTTTCCGCCGTTGTATGAGGCTAAAACAAATTTCATCCGTTCTTCGTTGTCGCTTATTCCCGAAAACAATTTATCGAGCTTGTTCAATAATTTTACACTGGCCATAATGCTCAGTTCGGGATTCAAGCGGTCGTCAGTCGATATTCCCATCGCCCGGGCTGTTCCGGGCATCAATCCCATCAGCCCCGTGGCGCCCGACCATGAGGTTAAATCGGTCTGAAACCGCGATTCCTGATAGGCGATTGCGGCCAAAAGCTGCCAGTCGTAATTCGATTCTCCGGCATATTGCTTAAACAGCTCATCAAAAACCGAGATATTGCCTTTGGGCAGGTTTTTCGGCACAATGTACTCCCCGTCAAAAGGCATTTTGCTCAGTTCAAAATATTTTTTTGTGATGCTTTTGTATATGGGCGTATTGTTTGTCGATTTTACCCATTCGTTCAAAGCGTTTGCCAGTTCGGGCGAAGTTTTGCGCACCGCCCACGACGACCGCTGGTCGAAACTCAAGGGCAACGAAATATGGATGTTGCGGAAATAGGTGCTATTCAGTTTGGCCACATAATCGTCGCTAATGGTGTATTTTATTTTGCCTTGCGCTACCATCTCGATGAGGTCTTCAACGCTCACCGTGTCTTTCTCCACATCTTTGATAATGATGCCATTGCCCAGCTCGGCATCCAGATTCAGCAGGCGTTGATGGTATTTTGTGTTGTGCTTTACATACACTTCCTTCCCTATCAAATCGGTAACATCGGTAAGCAGCGTATCGCCCCTGTCGGCCCGTTGAACAAGAACCTGATGCGATATTTGCGTAGGGCCGCAATAGATGACCGAATCTTTCAACTCGTTTTCTATGGCCACCGGAAACGCAATCAAATCGCCTTCGCCACGCTGAAGCATCTCGATTAGGCAGGCCTGATTTTCGGCAACTTTCACATTCAGTTCCAGACCGTAATGGCTGCAAAAATCCTTGCATAAATCATAGTCGTAGCCCATCGCCTCATCTTTGTAGATGAAATAGGCATACGAACTGCTAAGGGTTATTATAGTCAAGGTATCCGATTGCTTAATCTGCTCAAAATCAATACTCAACGGCTCCTCTTTTTCCGGTCGGCAAGCGCTGAAAAGCACAACAACAAGTGTGAGTATGGGTACAATAACGGCAATATGTTTTTTCATGGCGGCGTGTGTTTTATCCGGAACTTTTCGGTATCGGTAACAATAAGGTTTTAATGATATATTTCAAGTTTGTAACTGTCTGTTGTATATATGCTTATCAAAACAATAAAAAGCTCTGAGACCTTAAATAGCATAAACATTCCGCTTCAAATTTATAAAATAAAATCTTTTTTACGGCATAATCTCGTTTTTCAGCTGTATTTTAACATTCTAAACACTTTCAAATTTATTATCTTTACAGATTCTAAGCATAAAACAAGAGGTATGATTACAATAACAACAGAAGAACGGACGCTGATTGATGAAATTATCAAGAAAAACAAGCTCTGCCATGTGGCGATGGTCGATGTTGATGGCTTGCCCTATGTCATCCCGATGAATTTTGGGTTTGAGGACAATATCATCTACCTGCACTCGGCGCAGGAGGGCCACAGCATTTCGTCCCTCGAGGCCAATCCAACGGTGTGTATCGTCTTTTGCCCGGAGCCAGAACTGGCTTATCAGGACGAGGACGTAGCTTGTAGCTACCGCATGAAAGGAAGCAGCGTGATGTGCAGGGGAAAAGTCTGTTTTGAGGAAGATTACGAGGCAAAAGTCAAAGCCCTGGATTGCATCATGAAACAGTACTCCGTTAAAAAATTCACCTATTCGGCGCCTGCTGTTAAGAATGTGAAAATCTGGAGAATAGAAGTCCTGGAAATAACAACTAAAATTTTCGGGGTTCCCTATCCCAAATCGGGGAATATCAAACACAGGGGATAGGCGACTTATGGTATATAAAAATTTTATTTTAATTCTTAATTAGGGCAAACGCATGAAATTTTTTAGTACTACTATTACGGATGAGCTTCCTCCCTTTGGTCGGAATGACTGTCTCCTTTTTGGGAGAGGGGATGAGGAAGTGGCGGCGAAGCCGCCACTTCCTCATCCTTTAAACCACTAACAGGCGAGTCATTCCGACCAAAGGGAGGAATCTCCTGCTCATATCAGCAACTTTACCGAAAGGTGTAAGCAGTAAAATTTTTCATGCGTTTGCCCTAAATTCTCAATGTGTTTTTTACTGTATTATTGTTTAATTGTTTAAATTTGCATACATAAATTTTTTATCAGAGATACATGAATAAAATTACAGGCAAGGAGTATTTTTCGGCCAATGTTGTTAAGCTTGAGGTGGAAGCTCCTTTGATTGCTAAAAGCCGCAAGGCAGGGCACTTTGTTATTGTTAAGATTGGAGAAAAGGGCGAACGCATTCCCCTGACAATAGCCTCCTCCGACACCCAAAAGGGAACTATCACGCTGGTTATTCAAAACGTAGGCGCTTCTTCAAAGAAAATCTGCGACCTGAATGTGGGCGATTATATCACCGATTTGGTAGGGCCGCTGGGACGTGCAACGCATGTCGAAAAATTCGGGACGGTTGTTTGTGCCGCCGGTGGTGTGGGCATTGCCCCCATGCTACCCATTATCGAAGCCATGAAAAAGGCAGGTAACAGGGTTATTTCGGTTTTGGCAGCACGTACAAAAGACCTGATTATTCTGGAAAAGCAGGTCGCCGGATATTCGGATGAAGTAATTGTGGTAACGGATGATGGTTCGTACGGGCAGAAAGGGCTTGTAACAACCGGCGTAGAATCGGTTATTCAGCGCGAACAAGTTGATATGTGCGTTACCATCGGACCGGCGATTATGATGAAATTCGTATCGCTTCTTACCGAAAAATACAACATCCCAACCATGGCTTCGCTCAATACCATTATGGTTGACGGAACCGGTATGTGTGGCGCTTGCAGGGTATCGGTAGGTGGAAAAACCAAATTTGTTTGTGTCGATGGCCCTGAATTTGACGCCCACCAAGTGGATTTTGACGAAATGATCATGCGCCTGAAAGCCTATAACTAAAGCCCCTCCAACCTCCCCGGCCTCTATCCCCCTACGGGTACTTTCTCCAAAAGGAGAAAGGAAAAGGTAAAAGCTTTTGGAGGCTTTTTAATTCCCTCTGCAGGGAAATTGAGGGTTCAATTTGTAACTAAAAAACACTTATATTATATGAATGAACAGCGTAACGAACCGTGGAGAGACGAATTGCGGAAAAGCATGAAAGCCAAAGAGCGGTCTGATATATCTCGCGTACACATGTCCGAACTGGCTCCCGATTTCAGGAGCCGTAGCTTGAAGGATGAAGTAAACACAGGGTTGACCGTGGAACAAGCTTTGCTTGAGGCCAAAAGATGCCTCGATTGTGTGAATCCGACCTGTATTGCAGGATGTCCGGTAGAAATAAATATTCCCACTTTCATCAAATACATCGAAAAAGGCGAGTTTCTGGAAGCGGCAAAAACCCTGAAAGAAACAAGCGCCTTGCCTGCCGTATGCGGACGTGTTTGTCCTCAGGAAAAGCAATGCGAATCGAAGTGTATCTATATCCAAAAAATGGGCAAAGAGCCTGTTGCCATCGGCTACTTGGAACGATTCGCCGCCGACTACGAACGGTTAAGCGGGAAAATCGCCCTGCCTGTTGTGGCTGAGCGCAACGGTATAAAAGTGGCGGTAGTTGGCTCGGGTCCAGCCGGTTTATCGTTTGCAGGAGACATGGCAAAACGCGGATACGATGTAACGGTTTTTGAAGCCCTGCACGAAATAGGCGGGGTGCTCAAATACGGAATCCCCGAATTCCGGTTACCCAACGAAATTGTTGATGTAGAGATAGAAGTCCTTCGCAAAACAGGCGTGAAATTCGTGAAGAACTGCATTGTAGGAAAAACAATCAGCTACGAAGATTTGCACGACGAAGGCTTCAAAGGCATATTTGTTGCCAGTGGCGCAGGTCTTCCCAATTTTATGAATGTCCCCGGCGAGAACCTTATCGGCATCATGTCGTCCAACGAGTTCCTGACCCGTGTAAATTTAATGGATGCCTCCAACCCCGATAGCGATACTCCTGTGCAAATGGGCAAGAAAGTAGCCATTATAGGCGCCGGTAACACCGCTATGGATGCCGTGCGCACAGCCAAACGCCTCGGAGCCGAAGAAGCCATTATCGTTTACCGCCGGTCGGAAGACGAAATGCCTGCCCGCTTGGAGGAAATTAAACATGCCAAGGAAGAAGGTATCAAATTTATGACCTTGCACAGCCCCATCAAATACGAGGGCGATGACAAGGGCCGTGTGCAACGAATGCTTTTGCAAAAAATGGAACTTGGCGCACCCGACCCCTCTGGTCGCCGGAAGCCTGTTCCCATCGAAGGAGCTACCGAATGGATAGAGGTGGATGAAGTGATTGTAAGTGTGGGCGTTTCGCCAAATCCCCTGATTCCATCGACATTTAAAGGCTTGGATGTAACCAAGTGGGGCACCATCGTCATAGACGAAAGCACCCTGAAAACAGCCTTGCCGGATGTTTATGCTGGCGGCGATATTGTACGCGGCGGAGCCACCGTTATCCTCGCTATGGGAGACGGACGCAAAGCAGCAGCAGCTATGGATGAGAAATTGAAATAACAGCCCCCCTAAGTCCCCCCTGAGGGGGATTTTTGGCGCATCTGTTGTATGGGATTTATAATCCCATACAACGAAACGGGACTGTCATTGCGGGTCGGAGCCCGCAATGACAACCTCAGAAAAAGACTTTTGAGACAGCCCTGATAACTGAATTGAAAAATAAAAAAGAGTTCCATGAAACACATCAAACTAATCACACTTTTCTGTTTTATCACCTGTTCGTATGCTTTTGCCGAATTGGCAGAAGATAACAGTTCGTGGCATATGTGGTATAAAAATCCGGCCACACGCTTTGAAGAAGCTTTGCCTTTGGGCAATGGGCGCATCGGGCTGATGGTATATGGCGACATATACAAAGAGACTCTCAACCTCAACGAAGAAAGCCTTTGGGGAGGAGGCCCTGCCAATACCTCGGCGCCTGCCAATACCGTAGAATATCTAAAGCAAACCCGCGAACTCTTGTTTCAGGAGAAGTGGGGCGAGGCATCGAAGGTGTTGCGCAATATACAAGGGGCTAATTCCCAATCGTTTGTTCCCATGGGAGATATAATTATCGAACAACGTTATGCGCAGAAAAAAACGCCTTCACATTATGTGCGGGCATTGAATTTATCTCAAGCTGTCGCGTCCGTCTCGTTTTCGATAGATACCATTACCTACACACGCGAGGTATTTGTGTCGGCTCCAGACCAAGTTGCAGTTGTTAAACTGACAGCCTCTCAACCGGGATTCCTCAATTTCAGCCTCACCGGCAACACCCCTTTTGAAAATGCATCAATAACCGGATTGGGTAACAACGAATTTATACTGAACGGCCAATTGCCTGTCGATGTTAATTCAGCCCGCAATTTTCCGCTGATATACGAGAATGAGAAGGGACAAAAAGGGATGCGTTACCAGTACCGCGTAAAAGTGCTGCTAAAAGACGGGAGCATAACATCCGACCCGGCTTTGCAAATAACGAAAGCTACCGAAGCCATCATCCTGATTTCAGCCGCAACAAGTTTCAACGGATTCGATAAACGCCCCGACACCGAAGGAAAAGATGAAAACCAACTGGCACAGAATTACTTATCTGCCGCCGAAAAATTTTCGTATGACGAACTCAAGCAACGACATATCGCCGATTACCAATCATATTTCAACCGGGTGGTTCTTGACTTGGGAAGTCAGGATGTGCAAAACAAACCTACCGATGAGCGGCTGAAAGACTATGCCAAAGGGAGTAACGATCCGGCTTTGGAGGCGCTTTACTTCAATTTTGGGCGGTATCTGCTTATCTCCTGTTCCCGTCCGGGTGGAATTGCTGCCAACCTGCAAGGGATATGGAATAAAAATCAACGCCCTTCGTGGGGAAGCAATTATACCGTCAACATCAATCTGCAAATGAATTATTGGCCTGCCGAAATGCTGAATTTGAGCGACTTGACAGAACCCTTGATAAAGCAAATTCAGCATATTTCGGTTACGGGCGCCAAAATAGCGCATAACTATTACAACATGAAAGGCTGGGCGGCGCACCACAATTCCGATATTTGGGCGCATGTCAATCCGGTTGGCCACCAAACAGGCGATCCCAAATGGGCGAACTGGTCTTTGGGTTCTCCCTGGCTGTCGCAACACCTGTACGAACATTACAGGTTTAGCGCCGATAAAAAATACCTGGCCGAACTTGCTTACCCCTTGATGAAAGGCGCCGCCGACTTTTGTCTGGACTGGTTGGTGGAGAAAGATGGTTACCTGGTTACAGCGCCCTCAACATCGCCCGAAAATGTGTTTATTGACGATAACGGAAATAAAGGGGTGGTTACCATTGCCTCCACCATGGATATGGAGATTATCTGGGATTTGTTCACGAATCTGATTGAAGCCTCCGAAGTATTGAATGTTGATAAGGACGAACGCTTGAAATGGATGGCAGCAAGAGAAAAACTTTATCCGCTTCGCATCGGGAAAGAAGGGAACCTCATCGAGTGGTATAAGGACTGGAAGGACGAAGACCCTGTTCACCGCCATGTTTCGCATTTGTTCGGATTGCATCCCGGTCGCCAGATTTCGCCGGTTTTGACGCCGATATTGGCGGCTGCCTGTAAAAGAACGCTCGAAATAAGGGGCGATGGCGGCACCGGATGGAGCAAAGCCTGGAAAGTGAACTTCCAAGCCCGTTTACTCGATGGCGAACACGCCTACAAAATGTATCGCGAACTGCTATCGACTTCCACCTTGCCCAATCTGTTCGATACCCATCCTCCTTTCCAGATAGACGGAAATTTTGGGGGTATTTCGGGGCTTGGCGAAATGCTTCTTCAAAGCCACTTGGGCGAAATACACCTCTTGCCTGCTATTCCCCGGCAATGGAACAAGGGTAGCGTAAAGGGATTGTGTGCGCGGGGTGCATTCGAGATAGCTATCGACTGGGATAAGAACAAATTATCTTCGGCAATAATCCTGTCGAAAGCGGGCAATGACTGCAAAATCAGGACGGATGTTCCGGTAAAAGTAAAGGGTGCGTCTGCCAGGACTACAAAATACGAGGGGTATTATGTTACCGTATTCAAGACAAAACCAAATACAAGTTATACGGTCAGTCGCTTTTAATCGTTGCTCTTCTTGTCTTTGGGGTATAGGGATTTTATTGTCATATCGGGATTAATGTCGATGTGCAGGACTTCGTCTATTTCTTCTGCCACTTTTTTAATCTTGAAAGCGATTTTCTTTTTGACGTTAATCTCAATAATCACTATTCCCTTACCATCCTTGCATGTTTTCAGCGACCCGAGATCGGGGTCATAGCTCAGGGTTTTGATATTGTTCCTGTCCATATCAGCTTTTATGGAGGTGATTATTGCCGTTGCCGAACGGTTTCTCGCTCCATAGAAATTGGTGATAATCTTGCTGAACAGCGTATTCAACTCCTTGGTATCCTGCTTGGATAACACCTGAAAAAGGACATTGATTGTTTTTTTCACATTCTCCGATTCCTCTTCAGTCAAGTCCTTAATTTGCTTCAGATAATCGTGCCGTTCCTCGGCCATTCCTTTGTATAAGCCGGTAATATAACCGGATTGCAGGGTTTCGAGATAAAATTGATACGATTCGGCTGTATTGCTTTTTACGGCTGTCTCCCAACTTAAAGAATCCATCATTTTTTTCGCTTCACTCTTAAAGGGCGTATTGGGGTATATCCTCAGAAAGTTGTAGTATTCATCTATATCCGCCGAATTTTTCAGCTTTTCCCATGCCAACCGTTCCGTTTCGCGTAGTTTGCCAATCTTGCTCGAAGCCTCATTCCTGAACTTGCCCTGAGGGTAGGTCTGTAAGTAAATTGAATAGGCCACCGGCGTATTTTCTTCGATGCACGAATACCAGGTATTCAGTTCTATCTCCTGTTCTCTCCGCAAATCCCTGTCTGCGATAAAAAGATATACGCCCACAGCAATGCATACCAATACACCTGAAAGCGAAAAAATCAACACCTTTTTATTGATTCTTCCGGCTTTTTTCTTGTTATCTTCCAGCTGAACAGGCGCTATATCATCGGATTGGGGCTGTTCTTCGGCTTCAATAGCCGGTTTGTCCGGTTCGGTTTCTTCCGGCTGTTCCTCATCGACCGGAATAGTTACGAACTCCTTTTCTTTAGCCGTTCCAAGGCAGTCCTTGCATATTCCCTCTTCTTCATTTATTTGTTTTCCGCACAAAGGACATTGTTTGTTGAGCATACGCTTGGTCTGATTTTTATACAAAGATACTATTCGCTAACGTTATCAGGGTATAATAAATACTTTTTTCTCATTGTTTTATAGTTATTCAAGTCTTTTTTCCAAGTTGCGCGAATAGTTTTCTCATCCATTCCTTTAATAATCTGTTCTCTCAACTTGTTTGTTCCGGCCAGTTTATCCATAAAATCGGGCGATTTGAAAAAGGAGGGGGTTCTCCCTGCTTTTTTATAGAAATCAATCAGGTACTTTAGACTGAGGCCTCTTTCAACTTTTGCTTCCCTCAAATCAATTCCATAGCATAATTTACCTTTTTGCAAGGGATTTCTATCGAATCCGGGCAAAGACTCCGGCGTGAATGTGAATGAACCGAACTTCGGATTCGGAAAACCGATGACCTGAAAAGGAAAATGGGTGCCTCGTCCTATGCTTATAGTCGTTGCTTCAAAGAAACACAGGGAGGGATAGAGCATTACTGACTGGTCAGTCGGAAGGTTTGGAGAGGGCTTGATGGGGGGATAAAATGACTTCCCGTGAGTCCACCCTGTTACGGATATAACCGTTAACCGGCATGTTACTCTATTTTTCAACCACTTCTCGCCATTAATCATTTGTGCCAGTTCGCCAACGGTCAGGCCATGAAGCGCCGGAATGGGATGCATACCCACAAACGACTTATATTGGGGATCAAGTACCGGACCATCGATATAATCATTGGGATTGGGGCGGTCGAGGACGATGCATTCTTTCCCGTTTTCGGCACAAGCTTCCATCACGTAGTGCATCGTGCTGATGTAGGTATAGAAGCGTGCTCCTACATCTTGTATGTCGAACACAACGACATCCACATCCGATAACTGGCTCCTGGCCGGCTTTTTATTATTGCCGTACAACGATAATATGCTGATCCCCGTTTCCCGGTCTTTTCCGTCAACAATAGTTTCCCCGGCGCCGGCATCTCCCCTGAAACCATGTTCGGGAGCAAAAATCCGGGTGATGCTTACCCCATTTGCCCAAAGGGTATCCAACAAATGTACGCCGTTGCTCAAACAGCTTGTCTGGTTGATAACAAGAGCTACTTTTTTGTCTTTCAGCAAAGGTAACAGAACCTCCAGGCGGTCGGCGCCGACTTTTAGCGCTGCCACATCTCGATTTTGCGATGAAATGGCTATAAAATGGAGAAATAACAGCAGTAATAAACCGGACTTTTTCATTGTTTCAATGTTGATTTCTTATTTCCGAAGAAGTCGTTCCTTTTTTCAATTGGCCTTTGTATAAAGGGTCATAATTGGCAATCCACCATTTGTACATGCCTGTTGCCAGCATACAATATACAAAAGCCTGTATCCACAACGCAATAAACTCGACCTGTATATCGGCCAGGGTAGCGCCCATCGTATTCACCTTAACAAAGGCATGAATAGCCGGAGTAGAAGGTATAATATATCCTATGGCCTGTAAAGGAGCAGGTATAGCTGTCCATGGCCACGATATACCCGAAATGAACAGGAATATAAGGCTCGTAAACACAAAAAGTATAATCACAAACTCGCGTTGTGAAACAAAGTATGACAAAGTCATGGAAAAAAAAGTAGCGGCTAAGAGAAATGGCGCCAAAAACGCCAGAATAGTCAATGGATTCCCTATCTGGGGCAGCTCAAACAAGTAAGGGACGACCCTCAGAACCCAAACCGCGATAAGCAAGTAAAGCGAGCTGTAACAGATTGCTTTTCCGATTGTTAAGTGCAGAGACGAAATGGTTTTCCCCATTTTACCGGAAGAAGCTACCGAGAATCGCTTTTTATCGTTATGCGTCCCCACTATTGTGCCAATGCCCAGCATCAATGTTTGTTGCAGTACCAGAATAAGGATGGCTGGCACCAAAAAGCTGGCAAATCCATTGGGGGTATTATATAGCGCGACCCATTCATAATCAATTATTTGCATGGTAACGGCATCCTGCGCCCGTGTGCCGAATCCCAGTTCCTGGACGCGTATATCGGCGCCCATATTCAAAGACACTTCTGCGGCCGTTAATAAAAACGATTTGTAGAACAACAGGCTGCTCATATCGGAATAAACCATTACCTGCGTCTGTTGCATGGTATTGATATTGCGCGAAAAATCGGAAGGAATGTACAAAATGCCGAATGCTTCTTTCCGTCTGAGGGCTTCCCTTGCTTCTTCCATATTCGAGACCATCCTCACAATCTCCACATTGGGAGATGCATCGGTTTTGCGAATAAATTCGCGCCCGAGCGAAGAATGGGAATCGTCCACAACAACCATCTTTGCATCGCGAACAACCTCATTGTTGTAGATAAATCCATACAACAAGGGGTATGCTAAAGGTACCAGAAAGAAGATAAATATGACCACTTTATCCCTGAAAACGAACTTAAATTCGTTCATGCATACGTGATATATGTCAACAATGGCTCTTTTCATTCTTCATATACATTGGCTAGTAAAAACTTCTTTATTCGGAGGAAAAACAAACATGCAACAGCCATAAACGTCAGCATGGCCGCATAATAACAGGCCGAATAGCCCATCTCCAATCCATTCAGCGCCTGATCGACATAGACCAGAAAAAAGTACCGGAGCGGAAATAAATAACCTAAAGCCAGCAAAGAGGGACTCATCGCCAAAGATGGAAACGAGAAGCCTGAAATAGAAAAAGTTATCATTCCCCACAAACTGGATATGCTCAAGGCTGAACGGTAGTTGGCAAAAACGCCCAGCAATATAAGTCCCATTCCCTGTGCCGCTATTATCAAACACAAATAATTGAGGCACATAGGCAAAAAACCCGAATTCATCGGGAATTTATTGTAATAGTAGAGAACCGACATATACAGCAGGGCAACGATAAAAAACAGTATTGTGTAGGGTAATAATTTACCTGTCACCACTTTTATTATCGACCCGTTCCCCATCTCCATCAATTTTCTGGCTGTCCCCGATTTCACTTCCGAGCCGAAACACGAAATGGTAAATACCATGATCATCAGGTTTAATATGCCGGGCAATATCGTATTGTTCAGATAGACCGAGTAACTCAGCCAGGGGTTTCCGATGGGATGAGACTCTACGGATATGGGTTGGAGCACAGGCATAATCTGCTTTTTGCTGTAACCTTTAGCTTCAGCGATCTTTAGTCCAACGGATGCGGAAGCCAATACCGAGATAGTTCGGAGGTCTTGAAAAAGCAATGAGCCGGATATAAGAAAGGCATTGTTGGTATAAAACACCAGTTTCGGGCGTTCGCCGGATACGGCTTTTTGCGAAAATCCGTGGGGAATAGTCAGCACGGCAAAAACCTCCGCTCGCTCCATTCTCATGCGCGCTTCCCTGAAAGAAAGGCTTTTAAATTTAACCGTTGTTTTGGGGAATGCATCCAATTGCCGGATTAGGGAGCGCGATGTAACCGTATTATCCATATCGACAACCGCAATAGGAATTTTAGATGGCAATCCTTCGCTCATCATATAAACAAAAACCGCCATAGACAATAGGGGAACAACCAGTATTCCCCAGATGCATATCTTGGAAGTGATTATACGCCGCCACTCCCTGCAAAATATTACATATATGCCGGTATCGGATTTCATTAATTGTGTTTAATAATCAATGACATACCCGGTATTACATCGTGCGCGTCCTGTACAAAACGCGCACGCACTTCAAAGGTCTTCCGGTCGTAACTGCCTGTGGTTTTAGTCGCTTTCCAGGCCGCGTACGAACCTAAATCTTTCAGGTAATAGACTTTCATATCCACTTCCTTGTCCAGCGCCGGAACATACACCCGAACGATTTCGCCCATCTTAAACTGAACCAGCAAGTCTTCACGCACATTAAAAGCGCCCCATTTATCGTAGTATGTCATTACATTCAGTACAGGCGCACCCGATCCCACCAATTCGCCTTCGTGCGGAAATATCTCGGAGACCTCGCCATCGACAGGGGAAATCAAAAAAGTTTCGTCAATGTACGAATCTACTTCCGCCACAGCGCCTTTTGCTCTTTGCAACAAGGCGTTTGCCGCCAGTTTGTCTTCCTTTTCGGCGCCATTCACAGCCATATCGTATTGCGATTTAGCCGCTTTTTCGGTGGCGATTGAGGCCTTGTAATTTGCTTCGGCTTCGTCGCGTTTTTGGGCGGTAGTTACGCCTTTGTCATACAGGTTCTGTATCCGGTCGAAGGATTTCTTTGCTATCTCGAGACCGGCTTTGGATTTTTGCCACATTTCGTAGGCGCCTTGTATTTGCTCTTTCCGCGCCCCTTTTATCGCCTTTTCGTTTTGGGCGGCTGCTCCCTGTTCGGCGGCAGTGGCCTGCGACAATTTGGCCACCACATCGGGTGCGCTCAGGATGGCAAGCGTATCGCCTTTCTTCACCAAGTCGCCTTCAGCAACCAAGTACCGCGAAACACGTCCGGGAACTTTACTCGAAATTCGGATTTCCGTTACCTCGGCCTCTCCCTGAATAATATTATCCTTCTGGTTGAGGAATAGAAAGCCGTAAAGTCCGACTGCCACAATAACAACAACAAATCCCACGATAGGAATAAGTTTAGAGCCTGTTTTTTTAGTTGAGGTATCCATATTATGTTCAAAGTTTTAAGTTCAAAGTTCTGTGTAGAGACGTATTAGCCCCCCCCGTAGGAGGGATTCAAAAGCCTCCCAAAGCTTTTACCTTTTCCTTTCTCCTTTTGGAGAAAGTACCCGTAGGGGGATAGAGGCAGGGGAGGTTTGGAGGGGCTGTTTTCCTAATACTTTATTCAAATAAATCTTACACAACTTCAGGTCGATTTGAGCATCAATAAATTCCGAATGAGCCGACATCCAGGCTGTTTGGGCGGCCAGCACATCGGACGATGAAATGACGCCTTCTTCAAATCCCACATTGGCATACCGGAGGTTTTCATCCGCCTTCTTCCTGTTCTCTTCGCTCATCTCCAGCTTTTTACCGGCTTCGTTCAATTTATAAGCCGACTGATTGACCTGCAATTCAATTTTTTCTTTGGCCTCTTCCAATTCGTATTGCTTGATGCGCGTTTGCGATTTGGCCGCATTCAGCTTTGCCGAACCGGACACAAAATTCAAGGGCGCTTTTAGCACGACCCCCACATTCCACATCCCATCAAATTTCTTTTCAAGACCATTGAAGAGGTTGGGGTTTGTCCACAAGTAATTGGCGGTGAGGGCTACTTGCGGCAAAAATTCGGACAAGGCTATTTTTTCTTGCTTTTTGTATATTTTGGTAACCAAGTCCAGGCTCTTTATTTCGCCTCTGTTGGCAAGCGCCTCCGAAATATTGGGCATGGTGGCTTCAACTTCCGCTTCGCCGAGGTTTTCTATATTTTCATCTTCGAGAACAATATTTTCCGATATTGCCAAACCGCAGACTTGGCAGAGAAGCATTTTGCTCAGGCTCAGCCCATTCTCTACCTTTGTCAGGTTCATTTGCCCTTCATTCAGCTTCACGCTCACTGTCAGCACATCTGCTTTGGTGGCAACGCCTTCTTCCTGCATGGTAATAACATCCTGCTCCATCTTTTTCAACAAATCGACATACGACCTGGCCAGCTTTTCCTTGTTCGAGAGCGACACAATTTGCCAGTAAGCATTGTCAGTTTCTACGATTAAATCGGCCAGATAGGTATCTTTTTGAGATTTGGCAAGTTCTTCGGCGTATTTTTGTATATCGTTGTAGGCAATAATTTTTCCACCCATAAATACGGGTTGCATCAGGCTAAAACCGCCGACCCATATATCTTGTATCTCTATTTTCCCTAAATTCTTAATATTATCGGGCAGCGGGATTTCTGTTCCGGGAGGTATCGGCCATTGGATGCCCGGGATAGGCGGCAGCTGCGGCATTGTTACCGAAGACGGTAACAAATTCAGGTTTCGGCCATTGTGCAAATAAGCTCCCTGAAAAGACAGTTCGGGAAAGTATTTGGTCAATGCTTCCTTTTTCTGATAATAGGCAGTACGTTCCTGCTCGGAGGCTACTTTCAGGTTTTTGTTGTTTTCAATCGCCAACTTGCGGCAATCCTCAATGCTCAAGCGTTTTTGAGCCGAAACAACCGGTGCAAAACAGCCAAGCAATAAAATTAAACCGATGCATTTCCTTTTCATAAATCTCCATTTGTAAAAAGCAGAAAGATGTTGTGTAACCAAGTAATTACGCAAAGATAAAAATATATCTCATTTTATTCGGGTTGCAGCATCTTTTTTTTAGGGTAAACGCATGAAAAATTTAGTACTACTGTTACGAATGAGATTCCTCCCTTTGGTCGGAATGACTCGCCTGTTAGCGGTTTAAGGGATGAGGAAGCGGCGGCTTCGCCGCCGCTTCCTCATCCCCTCTCCCAAAAAGGAGACAGTCATTCCGACCAAAGGGAGGAATCTCCTGCTCATATCAGCAACTTTACCGAAAGGTATAAGCAGTAAAAATTTTCATGCGTTTGACCTAATCTTTTTTTGCTATTTGTTTGTAAAATATATTCAACAAACATCAAAGCTAATAGTTCACTCCTTAAAGTAAATACGTTTAACGCGGGACGAAATGGATGTAAGAATTTCGTAAGGTATGGTTTGCATCCTGTCGGCCAAATCAATCAGATTGGGGTTCTCGCCGAAGATAATGACCGGATCGCCTTCTTTTATCTCAATGCCGGTTACATCTATCATGCTCAAATCCATACAAATATTGCCCACGAACGGCGCTAATTGGCCATTGACCAACACCTTGCCAACTCCATTCCCCAAGCGGCGGCTCAAGCCATCGGCATAACCGATGCGGATGGTGGCAATTGTTGCGTCATGGTCCAATGTCCCTTTTCGTCCATAACCGATAGTTTCGTCTTTCGATATATTTTTCAGCTGTAAAATAGTTGTTTTCAGCGTGCATACATTCTGCAAGCCATCCAAGCCGCTGGCGCTGATACCGTATAGTCCAATGCCCAGACGTACCATATCCAATTGCTCATCGGGGAAACGCTCGATGCCTGCCGAGTTAAGAATATGGCGCAGAACAGGATAGCCGCATCCGGTTTCTATTTCCTTGGTGATGTACTTGAACTTGCTTATTTGCTCGTGCGTAAAGTCATCGAAATTCCAACTTTCGCTTGCCGCAAGGTGCGAAAACACCGAAGACACCCGTAAGCCTTTCTGTGCCGACAGTATGCTATTCAGTTTTTCGAGGTCATTTTCGTCAAATCCCAGTCGGTGCATACCCGTATCTATCTTCAGATGTATCGGGTAATTGGTTATTCCGCGTTTTTTGGCCTCGCGGATAAACGCGTCGAGTATCCTGAAATTATAGACCTCCGGTTCGAGCTTGTTGCTAAACAAATCGTCGAATCCGTTGACCTCGGGATTGAGAACAATTATCGGCAGTTTTATCCCTTTTTTCCGCAATAATACGCCTTCTTCGGCAATAGCTACGGCCAGATAATCGCACTTGTGGTACTGCAAGGTTTTTGCTATTTCGGCAGCTCCCGAGCCGTAACCGTCGGCTTTCACCATACAAACTAGTTTGGTTTCGGGCTTCAACTTCGACCTGTAAAAATTAAAGTTATGGCTGATGGCGTCCAGATTCACATCCAGAACGGTTTCGTGGGTTCTCCTTTCCAACAAAGCGTTAATCCGTTCAAACCTGAAATTGCGGGAGCCTTTCAGCAAAATAATCTCGTTCTGGAAGTCGTTGTAAATGCCCGATTTGATAAAGTCGTCGGTTGTGGTATAAAAGTAACTCTCAATCTTGGCGAACAGGTAGCTGTAAAGCGAAATTTCTTTTCCTATACCTATTATTTTTTCTATCTTTTTCTGAACAACCAAGTCCAATACCCTGTTGTATAAGGCCTTTGCTTGTACGCCCGATTGCAAAATGTCCGACACAACAAGCGTCTTTTTCAAGTTGGCGGCGGCGGCGCGCTGTATCAGAAAATCGAGCGCTATCTTTAGCGAATGAATATCGGAATTGTAGGAATCGTTGATTATAATCGTGTTCGATTTTCCCGAACGCACCTCCAGGCGCATGGCCACAGGTTCCAATGTCGGCACAATTTTTTGCAGCTCGTCCAATGGCACATGCAAATAGCACGCCACAGCCAACGCCGCAGTGATGTTGTCGATAGAAGCATCATCAATAAAAGGCGCTTCTACCGTAAAATCGAACTGAAGAAACGAATACCGGATAAGCGTGGACGATGCCTGTTTCTGCGTCTTAATAATCTGCAAGGGGCTTGTATCGGAGTGCTTTCGCGACCAGGTAAGCCTTTTTTGCGAAAGGAGCAGCTCGGTCATGCATTCCTCAATCAAACTGTCGCTTTCCTCACACACAATCACCTCGCAATTGGTGAATAATTCCAGTTTTTCGAGGCATTTTTGCTTCAGGGTCTTAAAATTTTCCTGATGTGCATCGCCTATATTTGTAATAACGCCGATGGTCGGGCTAATTATTTTTTCGAGCTTCGCCATTTCCCCCTCCATGGATATACCGGCCTCAAACAGTCCGATCTGTGAAATCTCGTCCAACTGCCAAACCGAGAGCGGCGCTCCTATTTGCGAATTGTAGCTCCGGGGCGAACGGGTAACATTGAAGTGGTATTGCAGCAACTGGTATATCCATTCCTTCACAATGGTTTTTCCGTTGCTGCCGGTTATTCCCACCACCGGAATATCGAACAGACGCCGGTGGTATGCCGCTAATTTTTGCAAAGCAGCAAGCGAATCTTCCACCAGCAGAAAATTAGCGCCCGTATAATCCGACCATTCGGGGAGTATTTTTTCGACAACAAAATTACGCACCTGAAAGCCATACAGCTCCTTCACAAATTTGTGCCCGTCATTGTTCTTTGTTTCGAGGGCAAAAAACAGGCTTTCTTTCGGGTAAAACAAATTCCGGCTATCTGTCAGTAAATGGGTGATGGATGCATCCTTGAAATCTTTATTTTCAAGCCCCAATACGCTTGCGATTTCTTTAATTGTCATTCTAAATTTACGAATTAATATATCATTGCGGGCTTGACCCGTAATCTCCCTGGCTAAATATCAGTTGATCTTCGAGAAACTTTTTTTCATTTCCTAGTTCAAAGTAAGGGTATTTCTGTTGAAAAGAATTGAATTTTAACAAAGTTTGCCTTAAAAATTGTTGATGCACCGCTGTTCCGGGGTTGAAGGGACGGTGATTGATGGCCTGCTTTAGGTTGCTCCATGCTTTTATGACTTGCGCTGTATCGCTGTCGAAGAAAGCTTTGGCAAAAGCTTCCCATATATAAGCCTCCGCCAGGGCATTGGGATGCACCATGTCTTCGGCATAAAAACGGTAATCGCGAAGGTCGTCCAAAACCAGCTCGTAGGATGGAAAGTAATAACAATTCTCGAACTGCTTTTGAATTTCGTCTATTGCCAACAGCAGAATGGCTTTACTCAGCTGGTTGTCGTGCGCTCCATCTTTCCAATGGCGGATGGGGCTTACCGTGAACAACACATTCAGCGCGGGATTGTCCTCTCTCAACTTTTGGATAAGCGACGACCAATCGGCAACTATGTCGCTCACCGTCAACCTGTAACGCTCGAAATCTGTTGCCGGAAACTTGTGGCAGTTCGATACAATGCTGTTCGATGCCCGCTGCTTGAAGACATAGGAAGTTCCGAAAGTGATTAAAAGGGTATCGGCGTGATGCAAATCTTCGGAGGCTGTTTTCAGAGATTCATTGAGTTTGGCCAAGCAGGCGCCTTTATCGGCATCCGAAAAATCGCCGTGATGAAAGAAGCTGTGAAACAGATCGTTGTGATAAACAAGCTCGTCCTCCGAAAACAACTTGCCGTCCTGAATCCGGTGCAGGGACATGGCAATGGATGCCGGATTGTAAAGCATACCAAATGGATTTACATTGACATCGAATTTATTGTCCTGCAACAGCTTGCCGACAGCAGAGGCAAAACACGAACCAAACAACATCAATTTCGATTGGTGGTTGATGGTCAATTTCGACTTTTCCAGCTCTATTTTTGTTCTAAATTCCATAATTGCATCAGTATTGTGTCTATGGATGCAAAAATAATAAAAACTGCTGCCTGGTTAATACTTATTTATTCTTATTTTTGTAATTCCAATTTAAAAATAATAGTTTTCGCCATCAGTAAATAAGATATGGAGCAGAAATTAATGATTTACAATACGCTTACACGCGAAAAAGAAGTTTTTGAACCGCTGCATGCACCTCATGTAGGGATGTATGTTTGTGGCCCCACCGTATATGGCGACCCGCATTTAGGACATACCCGCCCGGCGATTACATTCGACCTGCTTTTCAGATACCTCAAACACATTGGCTACAAGGTGCGCTATGTGCGCAACATAACCGATGTTGGACACTTGGAGAACGATGCGGACGAAGGCGAAGACAAAATCGGTAAAAAAGCACGCCTCGAGCAGTTGGAACCCATGGAAATTGTGCAATACTACACGCTCCGCTACCACAAGGCGATGGAAGCCTTGAATGTTTTGCCCCCCAGCATCGAGCCTCACGCTTCGGGACATATCATTGAGCAGATTGCCATGGTGAAAAAAATACTGGAGCATGGATATGCTTACGAAAGCAATGGCTCAATCTATTTCGATGTGGAGCAGTACAACAAAAAATACAGCTACGGCATCCTTTCGCATCGCAACATAGAAGAGTTGCTGAACACCACCCGCGAACTTGACGGGCAGGAAGAAAAACGCCGCAGCATCGACTTCGCCCTGTGGAAAAAAGCTTCGCCCGAACACATTATGAAGTGGCCTTCGCCCTGGAGCGAGGGTTTTCCGGGTTGGCACATCGAATGTTCGGCAATGGGCGTCAAATATTTAGGAAAAGAATTCGATATACACGGGGGAGGCATGGACTTGCTGTTCCCGCATCACGAATGCGAAATAGCCCAGAACACCGCCGCCGAAGGACGTCCGGCTGTTAAATACTGGATGCACAACAATATGATCACCATCAACGGACAAAAAATGGGTAAATCGCTGGGGAATTTCATCACCCTTGAAGAGTTTTTCGCCGGTAGCCACAAATCCCTCGAACAGGCCTATTCGCCTATGACAATCCGCTTCTTCATCCTTCAGGCGCATTACCGCAGCACCATCGATTTCAGCAACGAAGCCCTGAAAGCTTCGGAAAAAGGATTGGCGCGCTTGCTCGAAGCTTATTCAAAAATTGGGAAAATCCAAGCTTCGGCTACTTCAAGCGCCAATGTCGGCGATATTCGCAGCAAGTGCTACGAGGCCATGAACGATGACCTGAATTCGGCAATCGTCATTTCGCATCTGTTTGAAGCGGCTACCATCATCAACTCGACCATTGCCGGAAATATTAGCTTGACAAAAGAAGATACGGAGGAACTAAAATCGGTTTTCGACATTTTTCTGTTCGATATTCTGGGAATAAAGGACGAAGCCCGAAGCGGCGATAACAATTCGTATGAGGCTTTTTCAAAGGCGGTGGACATGCTGCTGCAAATACGCGCCCAAGCAAAAGCCAACAAAGACTGGGCTACATCCGATAAAATCCGCAACGAGCTGACGGCTATCGGCTTTGAAATAAAAGATGGAAAAGACGGAGCCGAATGGCGGCTGAATAGTTAACAAATGACTTATGTTTTCGGGGAATAATATCTATTTAATTTTTCAATTGCTTTATATCCTTACGGCCATAGGGGTGGTAATTGTTGTTATATCCGAAAACCGGAATCCCCTGAAAACCATTTCGTGGGTATTAATTCTGCTGCTGCTTCCGCTTCTGGGGCTTATTATCTACTGGTTTTTTGGCGAAGACAACCGCAAACACCGCCTCATCTCCCGAAAGATGAAGAAGAAACTGAACCGGAAGTCGCTAAGTTCGCTCGAGCGGCTGGAGGCCTTGAATCCGCCCGACGAATACCAACGGCTGATTTCGTTATTGAACGAATCAGGCGAATTTCCGCTCTATGGCGGAAACAAGCTGTGTTTTTATTCCAACGGCGAGGATAAATTTGAAGATTTGTGCCGCGAGATTAAAAAGGCAAAAAAGCATATCCATATACAATATTACATCTACATGGACGATGAAACCGGTAGCCGCTTGCGCGATATACTGGTCGAAAAAGCAAAAGAAGGTGTAGAGGTGCGCCTCTTGTACGATGATGTTGGGTCGTGGAAAGCTAAAAACAACTTCTTTAGGCAAATGGAGGCAGCAGGCGTTATGGTTACGCCTTTCCTTAAAGTAGTTTTCCCCTTGCTGACCAGCAGGGTTAACTACCGGAATCACCGCAAGGTGGTAGTCATTGACGGAAAGGTGGGTTTTATGGGCGGAATGAATATTGCCGACCGGTACGTAAAGGGCTTACCCAATGGCGGGGTATGGCGGGATAGCCACATCAAATTGGAGGGAAAAGCGGTGCATGGTCTTCAATCGTCTTTTATTACCGACTGGTATGCTGCCCGAAAAGAATTTATTGCCTCGCAAAAATATTTTCCCGAACTGGAAGATTGCGGGAGCGCCATTATGCAGATTGCCACAAGCGGTCCTACCGGCGAATTCAAAGAAATACACCAGGGGATTTTTCATGCCATAGCCAATGCAAAAAAAAGCATCTATATTCAAACGCCCTATTTTATCCCGACTGATAGTTTGCTGCTGGCCTTGCAAACAGCCGCCCAAAGCGGGGTGGATGTCCGGCTGATGCTACCCGAACATTCCGATACCACCTTTGTGCATATTGCCTCCATGTCTTTTATCAAAGGCCTGTTGAATGCCAGAATAAAGGTCTATTTCTTTAAGCCGGGGTTCTTGCACTCAAAGCTGATGGTTATCGACGATTCGTTGGTGATAACAGGTTCGGCCAATATGGATGTTCGCAGTTTTGAACACAATTTCGAGATAGATGCGTTCATCTATGACGGGATGGCGGCAAAGGAGGCCAAAGAGATTTTCAGAGCCGACATGTCGGATTCCGAACAGCTTTTTTACGAAGAATGGCTCAACCGCCCCTCTCGAAAACGTTTTATGGAATCATTATTCCGGCTGCTCACGCCGCTGCTTTGAATGGAGAATTGCGCGATGTTCGTAGGGGCAGACCCTATGTGTCTGCCTTCGGCGGGTTGTGTGTTTTAGATGTATTCGATACGCCCCTGTGATTGGGTCGGCGATTGGGCAGACACATAGGTCTGCCCCTACGGATTATCGGCACGGTTAGGAGATTGCGGGTCAAGCCCGCAAAGACAACTTCAGACAATAAAATACAGATGTGGCACGCCACGTCTCTACAAGCTTTGAACTTTGAACTTGAAACTTTGAACATTATATGAATTATCAAGAGACGCTAAATTATTTATACAATCAACTGCCTGTGTATCAAAACATCGGTGGAAAGGCGTATAAAGAAGGATTGGATAATAGCTTGCTATTGGATGACTACCTGGGGCATCCGCATAAAAAATACAAAACAATACATATTGCCGGCACCAATGGCAAAGGTTCTACCTCGCATATTCTGGCAGCTATCTTGCAAAAAGCCGGTTATAAAACAGGCCTATATACATCCCCTCATCTGGTCGATTTCAGAGAGAGAATCCGGGTGAACGGAGAAAAAATATCCAGGGATTACATCGTTGAGTTTGTTGAGAAACACCGCAGCTATTTCGAGCCTATAAGCCCGTCCTTTTTTGAGCTGACGATGATGATGGCCTTCCAATATTTTGCCGATGAAAAGGTGGATATTGGTATTATAGAAGTAGGATTGGGGGGACGCTTGGACAGCACCAATATCATTACGCCCGATTTGTCGGTTATTACCAATATCAGTTTCGACCATACCCGGTTTTTGGGCAATACATTAGCACAAATTGCTGGTGAAAAGGCCGGAATCATCAAAAAGGATATTCCGGTGATTATTGGCGAGGCCGAAGGTATTGTCCGTACTGTTTTTGAGGAAAAAGCCGCTCTTGTAGGCGCTCCCATTTTTTTCGCGGAAGATGATAACGCTATTTTGTCCTGTACCAGACAGGGTGGAAACTGGCTGCTTGAAACACTCGAATACCCCGCTCTTTGCTGCGAACTGGGTGGCAATTATCAACTAAAGAATGCGGCAACCGTGCTGAAAGCGGTGGAGACTTTAACGAAGCTTCACTACGCCATTCCCGCGAGGGCTGTGTATGACGGATTCGCCCAGGTGATTGAGCTAACCGGATTATCGGGCCGCTGGCAAAGATTGCAGGATGTGCCGAAAGTTATTTGCGACACGGGGCACAATGCGGGCGGAATTGAATATGTGGTCAAGCAACTGGAGGAGGAAAGTTATTCGCAGTTGCACATTGTAATAGGGATGGTGAACGACAAGGATATTTCGCAAATTCTGCCGCTTTTACCGCAAAAAGCGACCTACTACTTCAGCCGTGCAGCCATAGAGCGAGCCTTGGACGAAAACGAACTGAAGAAACAAGCCGGAACCTGTTTGCTGAAAGGAAAAGCATTCTCATCGGTAAAAGAAGCCGTAGATGCTGCCCTGAAAAATGCCGGTAAGGATGATTTAATCTTCATCGGTGGCAGCAATTTTATTGTGGCGGAAGCGTTACCGATGTTTTGAATTAGCAGGGAACTGTCCCAAAACTCTGTGTCATTGCGGGTCGGAGCCTGCAATGACAAAAAACTTATGAGACAGTCCCGTTTAAACAATGAGCGACTACTCAACTATTAGTTGTTCTTCGTAAAACGCAGTACTTCTACTCCGTTTTTCTTCAATACTAAGTTGTTGTTATTCAATTCAATATTGCTTGCTCCTGTAATTGTTCCGACAAATTTTTGTTCGCCTTCCATGTTTTCGCAAGCCCGGCGAGTTGTTCTTCCTGCGCTTACCGTCAAGGTATTTCCGGTAAGTGTAAACGGTGCATTGTAGGTGTTGCAGCCGGCGTTTCCTTTCAGGCTGTTATTTGCTGCATCAAACTCGATGCCGGGGAAGCTGGTTCCTTTGAAGTAAGTGTCAACCGGTGAGCCTTCTATGGATTGTAGAACCCAAGAAACTCCGGTTAAATCGGCCAGATTTAAAGTTTTTTCCTTCACAAATACCAGTACCTGTTTCCCTTTTTGTGTGAAAATCAGGTTCTCGCCATTCAACGATAGGGTGGACACTTCGGCCAATAACTGATAAAAAGCGCTTTCCTGATTTTGAGCAAAGCACATCTTTTGGGTGGAGACTACATTTGGCGCCGAAAATTCATTTTCTGTCAAAATAAAAACCCCCGAATAGTTGTTACAACCACCCGAACCCGATATACGCTTTTCGGTGATGTTGAATTCCAGCGTTGGAATCCCCCCTTTGAACGACTCGGCGACATCTTTTCCGTTGAAGGTTTTCAATGTCCATTTCCCATCCAGTTGCACAACGGACACATTTTTTACCGATTTACAACTCTGAGCAGTTAAAGCAAGTATTGCTAATAAAAAAACTGATAGTTTTAACAATTTCATATCTATTTCAAATTAGTGACTATATTGACACACAAAGTTAACAAACAGTTATCCTTTTATGTTCGGTATTGAGTAGTGTTTTTTATATTATTCTTTAGTTTTATCCGCCGGTCAGGTCGAAAACTTTTCAGGATGCCGTCCTGCAATGCCTTTGTAGTAAGCTTTAATTTCCTCTATATCCTTATCAACCTCTCCGGTCGGATAGAATACTTTTTTGAGATAGACCGCTTTTTCGACATAATCCATAGCGATGATAATGATGGGAACCTTGGCTGCCAAAGCGATGTAGTAAAATCCTTTTTTCCATTCACCGGTCTTTTTGCGTGTTCCTTCGGGCGTTATGGCCAGGTAAAACGTATCGCGCTTTGCAAATTCTTCGGATAACTGGTTTGTCAGAGCATTTTTCTTTTTTCTGTCCACCGGTATTCCGCCAAAAGCGCTGAAGAAGATGTTCATGGGGAAGAAAAACCAACTTTTTTTCATCAGGAAATGCGCCTTTTTCCCCACCGAAATATAGGCCAGTTTGCCGTAAATCAAGTCCCAATTGCTGGTATGAGGCGCTACACACAATATGCACTTGTCGGGATAATCGGTTATTTCGGTTATTCCGCTCACCTTCCAACCCAAACTCTTTAAAATAAATGCAAATAGTCTCCTCACCTTGTTTCTTGTTCGTTAATCAGTCTGCAAAGATAGGCATTTTTATTTTTCAATCCGCTGAAAAACAAAAATCTGTTTTCCAAACCCAACTTCTAATACTTGAAAGGGGGTTTACAGCTCACCAGCAAACCCCTGTGTTCAGGCCAATTTAAACAGAAAGAATTTTATTCGCCCTTTACGCTCCTCACGGTGACGGTACATCAGATTTTGAAAGGGCTGTCTCATAAGTCTGCTATCCCGTGCTTGACGCGGGATCTCCTAATAAAAATCAACTGAATGTCAGGAGATTGCGGGTCGGATCCCGCAATGACAACCTCAGAAAAAGACTTTTGAGACAGCCCCCTTACGGATTGACAGTCGATTTTCCCTGCCAAGCCACGCAGGGGGCGACACTTATTTTTACGACAATTGTCCGTAGGACATCCATATCAATAGAAAATTAGCATTACAATTCGCCTTTTCCCCGTAGGGGATACATCAATGAGCAGGTGAATGTCCTATATTTGCGCCAAATGACATTGATAGGTAAATAAAGAAATAGTGTTCTTTGAAATATTCAAAAAACAGCCACTCCTACGAAAGCTTTGAACTTAAAATGTCCAGCCTTGTGCTTTTAATTCCAGGCTGGCGCCATCGCGGGTTTCCAGAATAAGTCCGAAATCTTTTTTGGTAATGTGGCCGATAAGCTGCACTCCTTTTATTTTCGATACCTTGTCGAACAAATGAAGCGGAACGGTGAACAGCAACTCGTAGTCTTCGCCACCATTCAGGGCTACAGTCGTAACGTTCATGTTGAATTGTTCGGCCATCATTGCCGTCTGATAATCAATGGGGATGCGCTCTTCGTAAATATGGCAGCCGGTATCGCTTTGCTTGCAGATATGAATCAGCTCCGACGACAGCCCGTCCGAAATATCTATCATGGAGGTTGGCACAATGCCTTCTTCGTCCAGCAGGCGGATAATATCTTTTCGGGCTTCCGGCTTGAGTTGCCTTTCGAGCAGGTATTCTTTTCCGGCAAAATCGGGGGCGAAATTTTCTTTCCCGTCAAACACCTGCTTTTCGCGTTCCAAAAGCTGAAGCCCCATGAATGCCGCGCCCAAATCGCCCGAAACGCAAATCAAATCGGTATCCTTTGCGCCGTTTCTATATACCGCTTTAGTTGGGGCGCATTCGCCAATGCATGTTATGCTGATAACCAGACCCGTGAGCGAAGAGGAGGTATCTCCCCCGATAATATCGACTTGATATTCGGCGCAAGCCAACTGCAATCCGGCATAGAAATCCTCCATATCTTCCACCGAAAACCGTTTCGACAGTCCCAGCGATACGGTTATCTGCTTGGGTTGTCCGTTCATGGCATAAATATCCGAGAAGTTGACAATCGCCGCTTTATAGCCCAAATGCTTCAGCGGCACGTAGGTCAGGTCGAAATGAATACCCTCCAACAGCAAATCGGTAGTTACCAATACCTGTGTGTTAGCGGCGTATTCGAGAACGGCGGCATCGTCGCCAACCCCTTTTATACAGCCGGAGTTTTTCAATTGAATATTTTCGGTCAGGCGTTTGATAAGCCCAAATTCTCCCAAAGTTGCTATTTCGGTGCGTTTCATTTTGATTTCTTTTTTCAATAACAAAGTAAATACTAATTTCCGAATTAACCTATTGGGGGATTATTTTTCATAGGGTTTGCGTGGTTGGTTTTGTAGAGGTGTGGCATGTAATTATGCCAAACAAAAGAAAGAAGTTCCCACAAGAAATCAATACTCAATCACGTCTATTGAGCCGTTTGAATAAAAAAAATCGCTTTCAGATTTACGCCGCAGGATCGTGCATCGCTACTGAAAGATAACCTTTTTTATATCCCACAGAGGGGTGATATTATTTTCTGATATGCGACAGGTTTTGGAAAATAGTTGATTGAAAATCAAATATAAAGTTGTAATTTTGTAACAACAGCTTTTGCAGGCATTTGATGAAATATGGAATTATATCACGGAAGCAACCAAATAATAACCCAGTCCCAATTATTAGCGGCAACGCACCCGCTTGATTTTGGAGCAGGTTTTTATGCTACAACAAATTTTGAGCAGGCAATGGCCTTTGCAAAAAAAATTATACAGTGGCGTGGTGGCCGTGCTGTTATTAACATTCAAGGAATATAAATATGTCTGATAAAAAGTTTTCGTTGATGCTTTGGTGCATAACGCAAGGTTTAGTAGAAAAAATAATGGAAGCGAAGCATGTTGGTTTCCGTAAGGCTACCGAAATGTTGATGAAGTCGAAAACTTATTCGATGCTTGAAAAAAAGGAAAATAATTTATGGCAATTCAGTAATGTGTTTTTGTATAGAGTATTTGAGAACGAAGTTGTTACCAATAAATTTGAAATGCCCGATGTAATATTGTAAAAGATATGACTGATAAAGAAAAATACACATTGTTCCTTTTGGAAGAATACAGAGCCAAGCAAAACATTTCGGCAAGTGAAGCGTTTGATTTCTTTACCGAGAATAAGCTGTTTGACTATATAGACGAAACCTACGATGCCATTCATACCGAAGATACGGATTTTGTGGTATCGCAATTGATAAATAATACTATAAATAAAGAATAATCACCGCTTCAAAAACAATTAGCCTTTCCCCTCAATCTTCTTCACGCGGGGAATAATCAGGTTATCCTCTATAAATGTGTGTTTTTCCAGTTCTTCCTGCGTCATATACAGTTCGATGAGGATGTTTGTCATCAACTTTTGGTTTTCTATGCCCGAGATGTATTTCATCAGGATGCGCTTCAGGTCGTTGACTTTTTCGTCGATGTTGTTGTGCCTTTTTTCAAAGATTTTTATCGAATATTTATCGGTGTTTTTCTGGCTGATAAGCGACCGGACGTAGGGGAACACCACCTCATTCTCGTAAACCATGTGGTCGGATACTTCCTGCATATAGTTGTCGAAGAAGCCGAGAACTACCTCCTGCTGAATATTTTCCTTGTTAGCAAAAATTATTTTCAGATTCTGCCGGATGCCGGGCAAGCGGTCTTCGAGGAAGTAGGTATGCGATTTTTTGAGGTAAAACAAAAATGGTTCGAGGGGTAGCTTGTCGAACTCCTCGTGCATGTTCACCTTCGACATGCCCGATTGAAAATTTGCCAGAAAAATAAAGCAATCGGGGTCGAAATTGCTTTGACGGCAAACGCTATCCACGCTTTTCTCGCCAAAACCCAACGAAATATCCAAGCGCATTAATAACAATAACAGTTGATAATCGGCATCAATCAGATCCGACATCTTCATCGACTTGCTGAATACAGTTGTAATATTGTTCATAGCGAAATATCTTTAATATCTACAAATTTGTTAATTATGGCATACACCGTCAAGCCCGAAGCGCTGTGTATGCCGAGTTTGCGCCCGATATTGCGGCGGTGAGTGATAACCGTATGGATGGAAATGTTGTGAAAATCGGCAATCTCCTTATTGCTCATCCCCTTGACAACACCGATGAGAATGTCTTTTTCGCGGTCGCTCAATTCCTCCTGATCGGGAGCTGTTTTGCTTTCCTTAAAGCATTTGTCGAGCGCCTCTTCTATCTTGCTTTCCGAATCGTTGATGCGGATGACGTCATCGTACGAGCGGTAGAATTGTTCGTCTATCAGGTTGTACACCAGCGCAATAACCGATGTGTCTTTACTCACTTTCAGCTGTTGCCTCACATCCTGCTTAAAACTGTGTCCCAACAGCATCGGGTTGATAATCAACGCATCGGGCGCCAAAATATCCACCTGATAGGAAATATTCTCATGCTCTTTCAGCTCCACCACCTTTGCCACTGTCGGTAGTTGCGATAAAGCATAAACAAGCCCCTTGCGAATGATGTACGAAGTTTCGGCAATAGCCAGTATTTTCTTTGAATTAGGCATCTACGAGCAGTTCTTATATAGAATGATTCTTTATAACTGCAAATTTGGCGATAATTATTTTAACCCGCAAGCATTCGGAGAGGAATAATCAGGGCAAATGCATGAATCTACTTTTTTTCATGCGTTTGCCATTCTTATTCATGATTTAAGAGAACAATATTATAACAATCCCCTTGTTCGGTGTAGTTTTTAACTATAGCTACCAATTAAGGCTTTCAGCCTTACCTAACGGCTATCAAAAAAATCTTAATTGTTTTTAGTGGACATGTGTGTATCGAATACGCCCGCATTTGTGTAGGTGTATTATTTATCGTAGCAACTCATTCGCGGCAGCGGGCGAAAGATATTTCGCCCCTACGGAAAATACGGACGCGTAACCCATTCGCGGCATGCCACGACCCTGCATTATTCCCATTGGCAAATTATTCTCATTATTCCCATTTCATTTTTTTTCCGCCCCAATCGCTATAAATTATAAACTATTTGTATATTTACGTCAATTTTGAAAAATAGTGTTTTCCCCGAAAAAAAAGTAAAATCACATGAAAGACGTAAAGAAAATAATTGAAAATGTTTTTGAATCTTTTCTGTTCAACTGCCGTTTTATAACGCTTATTGCTGTGTTGGGCTCCTTGGCTTCGGCCATTATTATGTTTATTAAGAGTACCTTGCAGGTGGTGAACGGGCTGATTATTTTTATTCACGATATTCAATTTTCCACTACGATAGAGGAGGGGCATGGCTCCGATTTGGTGGCGCTGTTTGTTTCTTCGGTTGACGAATACTTGTTTGCCACCGTGCTGCTGATATTCAGTATGGGCCTGTACGAGTTGTTCATCAGCAAAATCGACCCGGCCAGCCGCCGCTCCGATACGCGACCAAATTGGTTGAAAATCAACAGTATAGATGACCTGAAGAGTTCGCTCGGAAAGGTTATCCTGATGGTGTTGATTGTTTCCTTCTTCGAGCACTCGCTGAAAATCAAGTACGACAGCGCACTCGAACTGTTGTTCCTTGGTATTGGCGTGCTTTTTGTGTCGGCGGCGCTCTACCTTACTCATGCCCAGCATAAACACAAGCACAAAGAGGAGGAAGCCGAAGACGACGGGGACGACTGGTAATTCCCTTTCAACTTGTTGCGAAACAAGAAAATTGAGCTGTTATAATTATTTTATGTTAAAATGTGGGTATATGCTAAAAGAATTTTTGCCGGATGTGCCATTCGACGAGATTCCCTTGAACGCCAGGGTAAGCAAGGACACCACACTTTTATTGAGCGAGAACGGTTCGATAAAAGTCCCGGTTCATCCTCCCTACATGAGCAATGCCGGAAATTACACGGCTTCGTTGGGCGAGCTATGCCGTTATCTGGCCAAAAAAGCCGAAGAAAAAGGGGTAGAAATATACGCCGGATTTTCGGTCAGCGATGGGAATAGGGTAATCTGAAATTATTCTTGATGAATAACTTCGGTTAATTGTATTTAACAGAAAAATGGCATATATTTGAAGCGATTATTCCGGCTGAGATTAATGGGCTTCGTCCCACCGAGGTAATCATCTCAAAGAATAGCCCTGTGAGAAAGGGAAATGAATTTTTAGAAGTCCTCGTTAACATTCATCTGAAAATCATGAAAAAAGGAATTGTATTACTTAGTGTAATCCTGTTACTCTCTGTGGGTCTTTTGGCTCAAAAAAATTACACGGCAACTTGGGAATCTATCGACAGCCGTCCGGTTCCGGGGTGGTTTACGGATGCTAAATTTGGCATCTTCATTCATTGGGGTCTTTACAGCGTTCCGGCCTGGGGGCCACTTCCTTCCGATGGCGCAAATGTTTACGATTGTTATGCGGAATGGTATTGGATGAAATTAATGGATAAGAATAACAGACTGAATCCATTATATGTCAAATTTCATAACAAAAATTACGGCGAGAATTTTACCTATCAGAATTTTGTAAACCGGTTTACCTGCGAAATGTTTAAACCTGCCGATTGGGCGAAGCTCCTCCGAGAATCCGGCGCCCGGTATGTGGTATTGACATCCAAACATCACGATGGCTTTGCCTTGTGGCCGAGCGAGCATGCTTGGAACTGGAATGCCGTAGATGTGGGGCCTCATCGCGACTTGGCCGGCGACCTAACTACAGCCGTCAAGAAAGAAGGTTTGCACATGGGTTTCTATTATTCGTTGTATGAATGGTTTAATCCTTTGTACAAATCGAACCTCGACGAATATGTGAAGGATCACATGACTCCGCAAATGAAAGACTTGATAAACCGCTATCATCCTGACGTGCTATGGACAGACGGAGAATGGGATATACCCTCTGAGAAATGGAAAAGTACAGAATTTCTCGCGTGGCTATATAACGAATCGCCGGTGAAGGAAACCGTGGTTGTGAACGACCGTTGGGGAAAGGAAACGCGCAGTCGGCATGGCGGAATATACACTACTGAATATGATTTGGTGCACGATGGAAAAATGGATTCCAATGTACAGCATCCTTGGGAAGAGTGTCGGGGCATCGGACATTCCTTCGGCTTCAACCGGAACGAACAATTGGATGATTACAGCAGTTCGGAGGAATTGGTACACGTATTGATAGAAAAGGTCTCCATGGGTGGGAATCTCCTGCTCAACATCGGCCCAACGGCCGACGGGCGTATTCCCGTCATCATGCAGCAACGACTAATTGATATAGGGCGGTGGCTGAAGCGGAACGGCGAATCTATTTATGAAACGCGGGCTTGGAGTGTCGCCTCCCGGCAACCCGATATTCAGGCTTATTTTACCACCAAAGGAAAAGACCTGTATGTTATTTGCACCAGCTACCCTGAAAAAGCTATTACTGTCAACGGCCTTACTCAAAAACCTTCGTCCGTAAGTTTATTAGGAAGCAATGTCAAGGTTCATTTTTCACGAAGCGGCAAAAATCTGACGATTACCCCCCCATCGCTTTCGCCCACCGATGGCGAATATGCATGGGTGTTTAAACTTTCAGAATGTTTATAGACCTCTGTTGGGATTTTTAGGGAAAGGAGAAAAACGCCGCAAAGTAGCAATATATCCCAGCCCAACGGCAAGGCTTTGGGGCATGATATAGACATCATTGGATGGGCTGTAAGTTTGGCGCTGTCAAAGGATGCGTTCAAGATGCGGGCGCCAAAAAATAGAGACGCACAAAATGTTGCGTCTCTACAAATATCTATATCACCAGAATATATCTCTTATTTACTTGCTAACCGCTTGTTCTTCCACCGGTTTATCAACTTCTTCACTGCTTGTTTTGCCGTCGGCATCATCCCTTTCTTCTTTCAAAATTTCGTCCGAGCGCGATACCCACTTCCTTTCTCCGAATATGGACTTCAGGTCGTCTGAGTAGATTACTTCTCTTTCGAGGAGTATTTCGGCTAGCTTACCGTGTCCCTCGGTATGTTTTTTCAGCAGTTCTTTTGCCCGTTCGTACTGGGTGTTAATCAGGCTTTGCACTTCTTTGTCTATCAAGAGCGCTGTTTCGTCGCTGTAAGGTTTTGTGAAGCCATATCCCTGATTTGTTGAGTCGTAGTACGACAAGTTGGGGAGTTTATCGCTCATCCCCATGTACGAAATCATGGCGTAGGCTTGTTTCGTTACCCGTTCGAGGTCGTTCATGGCGCCGGAAGAAATATGTTCTACAAAGACTTCTTCTGCCGCACGGCCACCCAGCAGGGCACACATTTCGTCGAGCATTTGCTCTTTTGTTGTTATCTGCCTTTCTTCGGGCAAGTACCATGCAGCGCCCAGGGCCTTGCCTCGGGGAACTATGGTAACTTTTACCAGGGGATTGGCATGTTCGAGGAACCAGCTCAGTGTGGCATGACCGGCTTCGTGAATAGCAATTGTCCGGCGTTCGTTGAGCGTAGTTACTTTATTTTTCTTTTCCAAACCGCCTATAATACGGTCAACCGCACTCAGGAAGTCTTCTTTCTGAACAATCTTCTTGTTGTTTCGGGCGGCTATCAATGCGGCTTCGTTACACACATTCGCAATATCTGCTCCCGAAAAACCGGGTGTTTGCCGTGCCAAAAACTCAATATCAACCGAATCATCTATCTTGATGGGGCGCAGATGCACCTTGAACACCTGCTTACGGTCGTTCAAATCGGGCAAGTCCACATGTATCTGCCTGTCGAAGCGGCCTGCTCTCAACAAGGCTTTATCCAGTATATCGGCTCTGTTGGTGGCCGCAAGAATAATTACACCGCTGTTGGAACCAAATCCGTCCATTTCGGTAAGCAATTGATTCAGTGTATTTTCCCGTTCGTCATTCGAGCCAAAGTTGGGGTTTTTGCCGCGGGCGCGTCCTATGGCGTCAATTTCGTCAATGAAGATGATACACGGCGCTTTTTCTTTGGCCTGTCTGAACAAATCCCTTACACGGGAGGCGCCCACGCCAACAAACATCTCCACAAAATCGGAACCCGAAAGCGAGAAGAACGGCACATTGGCTTCTCCGGCTACGGCCTTTGCCAACAATGTTTTACCTGTCCCGGGAGGGCCGACAAGCAATGCTCCTTTTGGTATTTTACCTCCTATTTCGGTGTAGCGGGTCGGGTTTTTAAGAAACTCTACAATTTCCTCTATTTCTTCTTTTGCTTCCGATAATCCGGCTACATCCTTGAACGTAACTTTAAGGTCGGAACCTTTATCGTAAAGTTGGGCTTTCGATTTCCCTACGCTGAAAACGCCACCGCCTCCACCGCTTCCACCGCCCGACATGCGCTTCATCAGGTAAATCCAGATACCGATAATGAGGATGAACGGCAGCAGGTTCAGGAAGATGCTGGTGAAATCGGAGCCGCTTTCGTAACTCACTTCTATGTTGTAATCGCCCGAGGCATTCAGCTTGTCATAAAAATCGGAGAACCGGTCGGCTGAAGGGATGCGAACCAATATAGACGGATCCTTTAGTTTAGCAACATCTTCTTTGAAGATGCGACTGGCCGAATCGGGACGGATAAAGGCATCCAGTGTATTCTTGTTGTTATAAACAACGATTTTGCTTACATAATTTTCCTTGGCATACTTCTGAAAATCAGACCATGAAACTTCTTTTACTGCTACGCTTTCGCCAATGAAATAGAGCCCAAGTATAACAAACAAAGCAATCAGATAAATCCAATAGGCATTGAATGGCACCTTAGAGCCTTTGGATCCGCCTCCTTTGGGTAGTGGAGGTCTATTTTTTCCTGTGTTATTTTTATCCATTTGTTCTTTTAAGGAAATAATTTTGAGTTTATCAACTGTTGATTTTTTCAATCAAGATTCGGAATATACGTCAAATCGGCATCAGCCCATAAGTGTTCGATGTCATAGAATTCGCGCAATTCGGGTATAAAGGTATGGACAATAACTGTGCCATAATCAATTCCTACCCATCTTGCTTCGCGCAAACCGTCGGTAGAAATCGGCCTTTCATTCGCTTTTTTCTTCAAGTAATCAATAATCTCGTCGGATATAGCCGACACCTGTATAGGCGTATTTCCTTCACTGATAACAAAATACCGACAAATAGCGCCGGGTAATTTTGTCATATCGACTACTACGATGTTTTTTGCTTTTTTCTCCTGACAAGCAAATACAATATCATTTACTAAGTTTTGTATATCTTCCATTATGCAAGTGAGGCGCTCAGGCCTTTTTTATGTAAAACGAACGGTTTGCTATATGTTATACAGGGCAAACGCATGAAAATTTTTACTGCTTATACCTTTCGGTAAAATTGCTGCTATGAGCAGCGATTTGACTACGTCTATTTCCAATTCTCGCTACGCTCGAAATGACAGTCTCCTTTTTGGGAGAGGGGATGAGGAAGCGGCGGCGAAGCCGCCGCTTCCTCATCCCTTAAACCACTAACAGGCGAGTCATTCCGACCAAAGGGAGGAATCTCATCCGTAACAGTAGTACTAAAAATTTTCATGCGTTTGCCCTGACATGTTATAGCCGGAAATACCGCGTTGAACATTTAATTATTACCTTTGTCTGTTTTCGAGCCACAAAGATAAGCCGTTTTTTTTATATTATCGGCAGGAAAATGATTTATAGCATAGTCTTTTATATATTTTATCACATTATTTTTACTTGTTGCCTATATTTGCAGAATGAAAAAATACGATTTAATTACCATACTTGGCCCAACGGCTTCGGGAAAAACTTCGCTGGCTTGCCAACTTGCCTACGACCTGAAAACCGAAATTATCAGCGGTGATTCGCGACAGATATACCGCTCAATGAACCTGGGTACGGGCAAGGACTTGGACGATTACACCCTCAACGGCGCCCCCATTCCCTACCACCTGATAGATATTCGCGACGCCGGAGCAAAATACAATATATTCGAGTACCAGCACGACTTTCACCGGGCATACACCGATGTGAGGAGCCGGGGATTGTTGCCCATAGTGTGCGGCGGATCGGGGCTGTACATCGAATCGGTGTTGAAGGGATATTCGCTGATAAATGTGCCCGAGAACAAAGAACTGAGAAAAAAATACGAAGCGGAAAGTCTGGCAACGTTGACAAACATCCTGCTGTCCTACAAACCCTTGCACAACACCACCGACGTTGATACGGCACAACGGGCAATCCGCGCCATAGAAATAGAAGAATACAAAAAGAACCACCCCTTGGAACAAAACGAGTTCCCCCCCTTAAACAGCCTGATAACAGGTGTGGACATCGAACGCGACCTGCGCCGCCAGCGCATCACCAACCGCCTGAAAGCGCGCCTTGAGGAAGGAATGGTAGAAGAAGTAAAAGCCCTCCTCGACAGCGGCATCGCCCCTGACAACCTGATATACTACGGCTTGGAATACAAATACCTGACACTGTATGTGCTAAAAAAGCTAAGCTACGAAGAAATGTTCTCGCAACTCGAAATAGCCATCCACCAATTCGCCAAACGCCAGATGACCTGGTTCAGAGGAATGGAAAAACGGGGGCTTTATATCCATTGGTTGGATTATGGGTTGAGTATGGAGGAGAAGATTGAGGCGATTGAGGGGTGGATGTGAGGGTTATTAAATATTTTTTCAGAACCTCTTCTTTTTGCTTAGGAATTGCTGCTAATTGCTGTTCCAATTCGCTTATTTGGATTTCTATTTTTTCGATTCCGGCAACGATTTTTTGCTGCTCGGAAAGTGGGGGGAGAGGGATTTCAAAAGACGAAAATTGTTGCGCATTAATATTGGGTTGTGCTGTTCCCTGTCTATTTTTTAACACCCAACTTGTATAATTATCGGACTTTAAAATAAAATTCAAAAATTCAGGGAATAATAAATCTTTCTTAGTCTCAAATTTAATTAGATAACCTGCATATAATGCTTTTCCGTATTTTTTGTTATATAAAAACGTTTTTCCTGCGGTTGCGCCAGAACGAGCAAAAAGAAAATCGCCTTGTTTTAAAATGTATTTGTCTTCTACTTTTGCTGCAGTTTTCCAGTCATCATTCAACGTCCCATTATCATCAATGTCAGTAATTCTTACATAACGATAATCTGTCTTAGAATTTCCAACAACAGCGCTTTCGTTTGCCCCATACACTGGCTCATTAGACAATAATCCTAATTTTTCTGATTTATACTTCCCAAATAAATTATTTGCTTTTTCTGTAATGTCTTTTCTTAATTTTCCAATTTCCTCCTTCGCCTCCTCCTCTGTCTTTTCCAACACCTCAATTTCAGCAATAATTTTTTCTTGTATGTCTTTGGGTGGGAGAGGAATTTGAATATTATTGAACAAATCAATGTCAATATTTTTCTGTGCTACACCACGACCACAATCATATACAATATCTTGATTTAAAAATAAATAATAATCTAAATATTTTGGGTTTGTAATTTCATTATTAATGGAATTTAATGACATACCAGAATCATTCAAAAAGAACTTTCCCTCTATAAAGCGCACACAATTAGGCGACATTCCAAATCTTGAAATAATATAAACATTTTCTCTATTGAAAGTATTTGCTTTAAATGTTTCGCCACCACCGCCATAAACAGGGTAAATAGTTCCTTGCTCAGATTTTTTCACAATGCGAGTACCATAATCAATTATTGAAACCTCTTTTAGCCTTTTAATCTCATATTTACTCTCAATCTTTACTTTTTTTTTAATCGAAGTAGAAATATTTTTTTCAAAGTTCACTCTGTCAAAAGTCAGCATATCCACCAAATGCACACGGGATATATTTTCTTTCAGGCTCTCATGTATCGGGTATTCATAGTCATTTGCGAATGCTTTGTAAATGTAAGTACTTGCTTTTTCGTCATTTATAAATCTGTTTTCGTCAAACAATTTGGTGCATTCGTCAATGGTTTTACCGCGTTGTATGGGATGAATACCTTCGCTGCCTCTACGGTTAGAAAATTCGTAACCCAAGAAACGTTTTTCGGCGTCTTTTTCGCCTGTTTTTACCAATACTGTTTTTTGAGGATAAGTCAAAATAAAATAGAACAATTTTTCTTTTTCCAACTCAACAACTGTATTCCAAAAATCTTTTTCTGTTTTCGAACTTATTTTGTTTCGGTATTCCCTATAAATTTCGTGTGCCTCAATAGCTTGGTTAGGCGTTTTTTGTAATAGTGTGAGGTAATCGGAGAAAGAGATTCCCTCCCAAACGCGATTGACGTATTTTGCAACAGGTTTTTCTACACCGTTGAGCGTTACATCTTGCCAATCGGCGAAAAATCTATCAACCGATTTTCTTAAATTGATACTTGTATAATTGCTTCTACGGCGCAAGAAAAGCACAACCGTATTTGTGCCGGTTGCCATAAATGTATTGCTCCCCAATTCGGTAATGGCGATAATGTCAAAATATTGCAAAATAATTTCGCGCGCTTTGGTGTAAATGCCGGAATTACTCAATATAGAACTTGGCAAAATAACTCCTGCCACACCGCCGTCTTTGATCAGTTGCTTGGATCGTTCTATAAATAAACATTCTATTTCAGAACTATTGTCAGTGAGACTATTGTATAATTCAAAGTCTTCGCCTCCGTAATATTCCCTTGCTGCATTCTTGAACGCCGCAACCGAATAGGGGGGATTAGAAACTAACACATCAAATTGCTTATTTTCTTTTGTAAAATCTTTGTCGGTTTCTTTTAATTTTTCTTTGTAGTCGCTATGTTTGAAATTAGCAAGCCCATCCGAATGGATCACATTTGCTAACCCATCGCCGTGTAGATAACAACCCACTTTTACTACTTTTACTAAGCGGTAATCTTTTTCTATTCCATAGACATATTGTTCTGCCCAATCAAAATGTCTTATTTTTGAAACATCAATAAAACTTTTAGCCTCCGACTTTAAACTTTTAATATCGGCATTTATCAACAATCGTTGAATTTCATGCATACTCTCTGTGAGGAAGTGCCCGCTACCCGCCGCGTAATCAATTATATAAGGAAGTAAATCGTTTGGTTTTCCTCCGATTAGTTTTTCATTTACTATTTTATCAATCGGCAAGCTTCTGATAATAAACTGAGCCACAGGAACAGGAGTAAAGAACTGCCCAGATTCTTGCTTCAATCCGGTAGTAAGTAACAACTCGAAGAAATCGGAAAGATATTGCTGTTTTTTTGTATAACGTATTTTATATTTTTGCAATAATTCAACAACCTCTTTTACAACTTTTGCGTTTTCTTTAAACGATTTTTCGTCATAAACTTCTTTAATGGCAAATTCATTATTTTTTTCCAATCGTAGTTTGTAGAGAACATTTTCTTTAAATTTCTTTTTTAAATCATCGTTTCCGATAAACAATGATGCATATTGATTTTCAAATTCTTCATCGGAGAAATCAGTTACCTTTTTTTCTAAAAAACATTCCATCCCGTTTTTGTACAAATCTGTCAATCGCAGTTGAAAAGAAACATCATCATCTTTCCCTTCAATCCATTGAAAATCTAACTCTTCATCAGTTCCTTCTTTATCTTTTTCGTCATAAATCTTACAAAGAAATAGAGTGAAGATTTTATTGAAGGCATTTGGCTTATCTGAAACAACATTATGACGAAAGATTTCTAAAAACCGATTAAAAATAAAACTGCTATCTTCGGGCTTTATGTCTTCTAATTTTTCGATTGTGTATGCCTTAGGGGTAAAATTGTATGGGGGACTTTCCCAAACGCCATTATCTTTGCTTAGTTTATTCCATTTTTCGTAAAAATCTTTGACATCACCCGTCCGGTAATCGTCTTCAATTTTCACTATTTCGTTGCGATAAACTATTTCGTTCCCTTTTGGCTCGGATGCATACAGCATGATGACATCCGCTTTGTTGCTGAACTTGAAATAAGTAAATAGTTGTCCGCCATCGCGCTTCATGCGGGCAAATTCTTTTTCAAACTCTTTTCCGTAAGTTTTGCACTCAATGAGCAGATATTCCGATCCATCATCGCGGGTAACGCAAATATCCAACCTGCCCGAAGTGCCGTGTCCGGCAGGATATGTTTTCTCTAAAATAATATTCTCAGGTTTGTATCCTTTGGAAAGAAGTTTGTCAGCACATTCTAATACTACAAAGTTTTCGGGTTGAGAAAGATTTTGTGTTGTTTTGCTGTCCGAAGTAATCAGATTGCCATAATCTATAGTTTGTTTATCAAAATCTACTTCAATGCCATATCCATCACACGAGGCATACTTTTTCCGATATATTCCCGATGTGTTTTCTTTGGGAGTAAATCCTAGTCGCTCTATTAGTTTCTTGTAATCCATTCTTACTCCTGGTTATGAAATAGTTTTCTGCAAAAATAAGACATTTTGCTTACTTTCCCAATTGCTGTACGCTTTCTTTCACATCCAAATACCGAATTAACAATTCCGATTTCTCTTTTAAATTTTTCAAACTATCGCTTTGTTGCATCCATACCGAGAGTAGGTAGGAGTCGGATATGGCTTTTTTTGAGGCATTCGACAGGGTGAAGGATGTTGTGTTTTTACCTTTCAGCGTAATGGTCAATGGCTTGTCGTAATAGGCATATATAAATTGGGCGACATTGTTCTCGTCGCTTCCCGAAAACTTAATCACTTCGTATTGTTTACCGGCATCAGTAAACCGGAAGTTTAGCCCATCGCCATCTACCGGCAATGTTTCGGCAAAGTATCCGTCCTTTGTGCTCACACTCACCTGATTATGAAACCGGTTGCCTCCTATAAATACGCTTTCGAGGAAGAGACTGCCGTCTTCATTCACGCCCGAACGCAAACCGATGGCCGTCAGCAAGGGATTGGCGAAAACGCCTTTGGGTAAAAACCGGCCTGTTTCCTGGTATTCTTTGTTTATGTCATATACAAAATTCTTCTTAATGGAATCTATTTGTGGAGCGAGAATGGCAACGAGCGAATCGCAAACGGCTATTTGCCGGGTGTTTTCCGCCTTGCGTACTTCTTGCAACAGCGCCATGCTTTCTTTTATCTGCTCAAAGGCTTTGGGGAACAGTATCCTGATGCTGTCAATCTTCAGCTTGACCGTTTCGTAATCTCCCGCCTGATAACTGGTGCGGATAGTTTCGAAGTATAACTTGGCGTCCTTGTTTTTCTCGCCGCAGGCCGAAAGTAGAAGGCTGCATATTGCTAAAAGGCATATTTTTTTCATAAAAACGAATTTTATTTGTAGGGCTGTCTCGAAAGAACGCGAATTACGCAGATTACACAAATTTACGCAAATAAACCACTCTATCTTTTTCTTATTTAATTGAAATTCAACAATAAATAAATTGCGATAATTCGCGTAATCTGCGTAATTCGCGTTCAAAAATACTTATGAGACAGCCCCACTTACAAACATATAGCACACAAAAATAACAATATTCTGTGGTATCTGCTCCTTTTGTTATAAATTTGTGCACTTAAAAGGAAGAATAATAGCCGATGCAACTCGACCCAAGATATATAGACAAGCGCTTTTCGGGAAAAATATTTGACACCATTAGCCGGATAGCTGATGAGAAAGGCCTCGAATGTTACGCCATAGGCGGTTATGTGAGGGATGTGATATTGCACCGCAAATCGAAAGATATTGACGTTGTTACCGTAGGGCGGGGCATAGAACTTGCCGAAGCGGTTGCTACCGCCCTCGGAAGACAGGCCAGACTGGCTGTCTTCAAGTCTTACGGCGCCGCCCAAGTGAAATATAAGGACACCGAAATTGAATTTGTCGGCGCCCGTAAAGAATCGTATCAACGAAATTCGCGCAATCCCATTGTGGAAGACGGCTCCCTCGAAGACGACCAGAACCGGCGCGATTTTACCATCAATGCCTTGGCCGTTTGCCTGAACAAAGACCGCTACGGAGAGCTGCTCGACCCTTTCGACGGGCTTGGAGATATGGACAGGCTGCTGATTCGTACCCCGCTCGACCCGGCTATCACCTTTAGCGACGACCCCCTGCGCATGATGCGTGCCATCCGGTTTTCATCGCAATTGGGCTTTGATATTGAAGGCAGCACTTTTGAGGCCATCGCCGCCAACAAAAGCCGGATTGAGATTATTTCAAAGGAGCGGATTGTTGACGAGTTGAATAAAATTGTTCTGTCGCCAAAGCCTTCGGTCGGATTTATGTTGCTGTACCAAACGGGATTGCTCAACATTATATTTCCCGAACTGGTGGCGCTTAAAGGGGTGGAAACACGAGTAGGCATTGGGCATAAAGATAATTTCTTCCACACGCTCATGGTGCTGGATAACCTCTCGAAACGTACCGGTAACCTGTGGTTGCGCTGGTCGGCCCTATTCCACGATATAGCCAAACCGGCGACCAAACGCTTCGATAACAAGCTGGGTTGGACATTCCACAATCACAACTACATTGGGGAGAAAATGATTCCGGGCATATTCAGCCGGATGAAACTGCCTTTGAACGAAAAAATGCGGTATGTGCAAAAATTAGTGTCGTTGCACATGCGCCCTATCATACTGGTTGAGTCCGAAGTAACCGATTCGGCAGTGCGCCGCTTGTTGTTTGAGGCAGGAGACGACATTGACGATTTGATGATGCTGTGCGAGGCCGACATCACCTCTAAAAATCCCGAAAAGGTTCGCCGCTACCTGCACAACTTCGAGATTGTGCGCCGGAAACTGAAAGACATTGAGGAAAAAGACCATGTCAGAAATTTCCAGCCACCCATCAAGGGCGAAGAAATTATGCGCATATTCGGACTTTCGCCAAGCGAAGAGGTCGGGCGGTTGAAATCGTCTGTCAAAGACGCTATTATGGATGGCGTGATTCCGAACGAATACGATGCGGCTTACAAGTATTTGCTGGAAAAGGCCAAAAAACTGGGGCTAAAACCTGTTGCTAATCCTTAGAATTTGTTTCTGTTTTTTGCACATAAAATCTCCTCTTTTGGATGCCATAAAACACTGTAAAAAATAGAAGGACTATAAATGTAGGGCAAACGCATGAAAAATTTACGGCTTATGCCTTTCGGTAAAGTTGTTGATATGAGCAGGAGATTCCTCCCTTTGGTCGGAATGACTTGCCTGTTGGTGGTTTAAGGGATGAGGAAGCGGCGGCGAAGCCGCCGCTTCCTCATCCCCTCTCCCAAAAAGGAGACAGTCATTCCGACCAAAGGGAGGAATCTCATCCGCAACAGTGGTACTAAATTTTTAAGGTTTGCCCTGACTATAAATGCGGCTACTTATTGTAAAAAAGCGGGTGTTCGGCCTTTATTTTTTAAACAAAATACTATTTTAAGCATTTTGCTCACCCAAAACGCTACAATTTGATATATTTTATGTATTTTTGTCTCCATTTTCATATTTATTAAATAGATGACTCAGAAAATCAGGGTGCGTTTTGCTCCCAGTCCCACAGGGGCCTTACACATAGGCGGCGTTAGAACTGCCTTATACAATTACTTGTTTGCCAAGCAGCATAAAGGCGATTTCATTCTCAGAATAGAAGATACCGATTCGCAACGCTTTGTGCCCGGCGCCGAAGAGTATATAATTGAAGCACTAACGTGGTTGGGTCTGCAATTTGACGAAGGAACACATCTCGGAGGAAAATACGGCCCGTATAAACAATCGGAAAGGAAAGAAATATATAAGCAGTATGTCGATGTTCTTTTAAACAGTGGCAAGGCTTATATTGCCTTTGACACCCCTTCGGAACTCGAAGCCAAAAGAGCCGAAATAGCCAATTTCCAGTACGATGCTTCTACCCGTAACGCGATGCGGAACTCGCTCAGCTTATCGAAAGAAGAAGTGCAGTCGCTGATAGAAAAGGGGGAGCAATACGTTGTCCGTTTCAAAATAGAACCCAACGAAGATGTTGTTGTAAACGATGAAATTCGCGGCAAAGTGGTTATTAATTCTTCGATACTGGACGACAAGGTTTTATACAAATCGGCAGATAAACTCCCGACCTACCACCTGGCCAACATCGTTGACGACCATTTGATGGAAATAACGCACGTTATTCGCGGCGAAGAATGGTTGCCCTCGGCTCCGCTTCATGTGCTGCTCTACAAGGCATTTGGCTGGACGGATACCATGCCCCGTTTTGCCCACTTGCCCTTGTTACTGAAACCCGAAGGCAATGGAAAATTGAGTAAACGGGATGGCGACCGGCTGGGCTTCCCCGTATTCCCCCTCGAATGGAAAGACCCCGCCACAGGCGATATATCGTCGGGATACCGCGAAAGCGGATACTTGCCCGAAGCGGTAATCAACTTTCTGGCGCTGTTGGGTTGGAACCCGGGTAACGATCAGGAAATAGTGTCTTTGGACGACCTCATACAGTTGTTTTCGCTGGAAAAATGCAGCAAAAGCGGCGCCCGTTTCGATTACGAAAAGGCAAAATGGTTCAATCATCAATACCTTCAACAAAAATCCGACAGCGATATTGCCGCCTTGTTTCTGCCGACGCTTAAAGAACATAACATTGATGCTTCGAGCGAATATGCAGCCAAGGTTGTTGGCTTGGTAAAAGAACGGGTTTCGTTTGTCAAAGACTTATGGGATCAGTCGTTCTTCTTTTTCAAAGCGCCGGAATCTTACGATGAGAAAACCCTGAAGAAGCGTTGGAAAGCAGAAACGCCCGAACAACTGACAGAGCTAATCGCCGTTATTGAGGGAATAGCCGATTTCTCGGCTCACAATCAGGAAGAGGTGGTTAAATCGTGGATTGAAGCAAAAGGCTATCATCTGGGTAATGTGATGAACGCCTTCCGGTTGGCTGTTGTCGGCGAATCCAAAGGCCCCCATATATTCGATATAACAGCCGCCATAGGGAAAGAAGAAACGATTGAAAGACTGCATACAGCCTTAACTAAAATTGAAAAGCAAAATTAAGATTATAAGATTTTCATGCGCTGAACAAAGAAGTTGAGATCCTTTTATTTGTAGCCGACATGACAATAAATATCAAATATTATGTATAATTTCGTCATAGCATTATACGCATTAGCCGTCAGGGTGGTTTCGCCATTCCACAAAAAGGCTCGTTTGATGATAAAAGGGCATAAACAAGTTGCCGATAAATTGAAGAAAGAGATAGACCCAACCGCCAAGTATGTGTGGATACATGCGGCATCTTTAGGCGAATTTGAACAGGGACGACCCATAATTGAGCAAATAAAAGCCAATTATCCGCAGTATAAAATACTGCTCACTTTCTTTTCGCCTTCGGGATACGAGGTCAGGAAAAATTACGAGCTGGCCGATGTGGTTTGTTACCTGCCTTTCGACCGGAAGAAGTACGTCAAACGTTTCCTGAATCTCACCAATCCATCCCTTGCCATATTCATCAAATACGAATTTTGGTACAATTACATTCAAGCGCTCTACAAAAGAGGCATTCCTGTTTACATGGTATCGGCCATATTCCGCCCCAATCAACTGTTTTTCAGGTGGTATGGAAGAGGTATGCGCAGGATTTTCCGCTTCTATAAATGTATTTGCGTGCAGGACGAGAACTCTAAACGCCTGCTGGAGAAGATAGGAGCCGCCAATGTGGCCGTATGTGGCGACACCCGCTTCGACCGGGTACTCAGAATAAAAGAACAGGCGAAAGATTTGCCTTTGGTAGATGCTTTTTTGAACAATGGAACGGGAGAAAAGGACAAAACTTTGGTTGCCGGTAGTTCGTGGCCGAAAGACGAAGATATTTTCATCTCCTATTTTAATAACAGCAACATAAAACTGATTATTGCTCCCCACGAAATACACGAATCCCATCTGGCCTATATCGAAAGCCAGTTGAAACGCCCTGCCATTCGCTACACCCAAGCATCGCCGGAGACTATCGGCAATTACGATTGCCTGATTCTTGATACCTACGGCTTGCTGTCGGCCATATACCGCTATGGCGATATTGCCTATATCGGCGGCGGATTTGGCGTAGGCATCCACAATGTGGTGGAAGCGGCAGTTTATGGCATTCCCGTTATATTCGGCCCTAACTTCAAGAAGTTCAGAGAAGCAAACCAGCTGATTGAAACAGGTGGTGGCTATTCGATAAAAGACTTTGAAACCTTCAGAGGCCTGATGGAAGAATTTCTGCAATACCCCGAAGTACTAGCCTCTGCCGGAAATGCCGCCGGAAATTATGTCCTCAACAACGCCGGAGTGGTTGGTAGAGTGATGAAAATTGTTGAGTTGGAGGGTATTTGAATAATGAGAATAATATGCCAATGTGAATAATGTAGGGTCGTGGCGTGCCGCGACCCTACATTATTCGCATTATTATTCATATTACCAGATAATCTTTAAAAACTTTTCTTTACCATCGAAATTAACCTTAACGATGTAAATTCCGCGTTGTGGCAACAAAATATTGTTGACGGAAGATTGCCGGATATATTGTCCATTTGTATTATATAATACAATACCTTTGTTGTTCTCATCGGTGAAATACAAATAACCGTTTTGAATAAAATAAGACAAATTGTCGCTGGCTGGCATTTTAGTTAAGCTCAGATTCTGTAACTCATACGCGCCTAGGTCAATTGTCCCAAATTCAATGCGTTTATTGTTGCTAACATCTTTATTGCCATATTGAACAAGGTCGTAGTATAGATTATTACCGGCATCAATAGCCGGACTTGAGGCCTGTAACCTGAAATCGCCGTTTTCGACATCTACAAACTGCGGGTCTGCATTACTATTACCATCGGTAAATACAAAGGGTTCGGTCTCAATTGAAACATTTTTGAATATGTTGTTTTTTACTGTTCCTCCATCGTAAATTGAAATATCTATGTCGGTGTTGCCCCAAATTATGTTGTTATAAGCAAACCCACCACCACTAGGACCACCATCATTGTATACACCGCCTATATTAGCACTAACAGATTTATCGTCAATAACGCCACAGTTGTTCACTATTGTTGAGTTGATAAGAATACTCAGGTTCACAACTCCACCACCGGTATTGCCTACTTCTCCTGCTGTATTGTTGAATATTAAGCAATTAGATACTACTCCTGTTTTTTCTTGTCCACTAAAAGTACGAGTATTAAATATTCCGCCGCCAATACCCAGTCCACCACCCAGATTGTCTGATATTATGCTATTCAGTAGTAATCCCAAATTACATATACCGCCGCCATAGCCTATGGCAGAGGATCCTTTATTATACGAGACTACACAGTTTACAATGGTACCCGTGTTATTGTATATACCACCGCCATTTCCGACAGTAGAAAAGGATGCTACATTATTTTTTACAATGCAATACCGCAAGGTTGTACCCCCCATAATGTACGCTCCTCCTCCATTTTTAGGTTCAAAGACTGCATTCGTTGCATTTCCGCCGGTGATAATAAGGCCGGCACATTCGGTGTCGGCGCCGAAATTGGCTAATTGGGTCAGTACGCGGCCATTGCCTTCACTTTTCAGTATGGTTTTGTTGTTCACCGTATCGGGCGCCAAATACAGCTCTGTTTCATCGCCTGTAAAACCGCCATAGATACTAACTCCTTCTTTCAGAACAAAGCCATTACCTGCGGGAGCAGTATAAGCGCCTTTGGCCATCCATATCCGATCTCCCACATCCGATAAATTGATTATAGCTTGCAAGTCGTTTGACGCTAGCTCCCATGTTGTTCCATTGCCCGTCCCATCCGGTTTTACATAACGAATGTTTTGTGCTGTTGACGACATAAGTGTCAATAACGCAATTAATGCTAAAGATAAAAATTTCTTTGCTTCCATAAGCTAATGCAATTGAAGGTTTATATTTTTGCAAATTTAGGTAATATTTTTAGCTTATCACCCATGGCCGGTTAAAAATCATCTTTCCACCAGCATCCTGAACCCTATCCGGCAATACAGGCATTTGCGCTTGTCGCAATATTCTTTCCTCAGTTGTATCATGGCTTGCGAATCGTAGGCATTTCGGGCTTTGAGGCGGGCGATTGCAAAATCGCGGGTGATGAAGTTCGATTCGGGTTTTAACTGCTCCAAGAAGAGTAAGGCTCGCTCGCACAACTCTTCATTGCCAATACTCCGGCCATACGCAAAGAGTATGGGGGCAACCGTATTTATCAGGATAACATCCAGCGAAGAATCGCCCAGGTATTTCGACTTTCTTGGCGATTCGTCCCCAAGGGAATAATGCGTTTGCCAATATTCGGAGGCATTTTCGTGAAAAACCAGCCTTATTTGTCCCAAGTCTTTGCATTGGATGACTTTAGAGAACAAGCCCTGCGTTTTATACAGCAGCATGGCCAGCTGAGCCAGCCTGACAGACGGCGAGCCGGACGGTCGAACCCTCATCCGCATAAATAAATGGGATTCCAAGGGCGAAAGGCTGTATTTGTTTTTGAGGAAAAGGTATTCCTGACGCAAGCTTTTGGCGTATTCATCGGGCTGTTCATCCTCAAGCAGCCCCGCTTGTCCGAACAGTAAAGCTTCGATTTGCCGGATGTTGTCGCCCTGCTTTTGAATGTAGCGCAAGGGCAGGCTCAATGCCAGGCGTTCAAATATATCCGAGTTAAGTCCGAACCCAAAGTTGCGGGTCAGGAGAATGTAAAACACTTCTTCCCACGAGCCATTCGACTGCTCCAGATGCCGGTAAATATCGTTCGCCTTGCGTTCGAGCCGCTCAATAAGGAGGGCATTGAACCAGGCATTCAGGTGTACGGGCGGAACGGAAGCGATGAAATTGCAGCACGGAATGGGCACATCGGCATACAGCAAATAGTCGATATTGTCTTTCAACTGTTTGGGGTAGGTGATACAACATTGTTGTACCGGTTGGTTTGCTTCGTTACGCACCTCGCCGTTGGCAAATTCCACCACATGCAATACCACCGAGTTATAGACCGGATTGGATTCGTGGCGATGCTTGTACCAGTCGCCGGATGAAGTATGTATCTCGATATTTCCCGCCCAGGTTTTATCGCCGATTTTTATTTTGGCATTAAAAAAATCGGGGCCTCCATCGGTATTGTGTGTGCCGGCATCAATCACCTCAACAGGCGCCCCATCGGTCGTTTTCAGGTCGCGCTGAAAAAGGCGGTGTTTCCAAACATAGTGTAACAATTGCTCCA